>DATMEI010000858.1:0-6726 GCA_035556995.1 Streptomyces sp. | reverse complement strand
GCCTTGCGCAGCCACGGCCGGGTGAGGGCGATGCCCAGCGGGATCGCGATGATCAGCACGAAGAAGGTGGAGATCGCCGTCATCTCGATGTGCTGGCGCACGCGCAGCCCCACGTTGCCGTCGGCGAGCGCGTTGCGGGCGATGGCGTCGAGGTCGGCACCGCGGAACCACAGCCACGTCCCGAGAAGTACGAGCGCTATCAGGCCGGGCAGGAGCGTGAGCTTCTGCCAGGTGAGCCGGGCGACGACCCGCTCGCCCACGGCAGCGGCGCCGGGGGCGGCAGACGCGTCGGGGGCGGCCGTCGTGGCCGTCGCGTCGGGTCCGGCCGCCCCGGCCGTCCCGTCCGGCTGAGCGGGGACGCGGACCGCGGTCTGCGGGCTTGCGCCTCCGTCCGTCCCGGTGCCGGCGGGGGTCTGGGAAGTCTTGGGGGCCTCGGGGGTCTCTCCGCTCACGTGAGGCCCTCCTGCGCGGCGTACGTGCGGCGGGCCTGCTGGTCGCTCAGGCTGTGCTGGTGCTCGATGGCCTCCAGCCGGTCGGCGTCGAGGAGGTCGTGCACGGAGTTCATCAGCGTCTCCATGTCGACGACGCCTGTGTACTCGCCGCGCCTGCCCGTCACGGCGACGCGCCCCGCGTTGTCGGTGAGCACGGCCTCCAGGGCGTCCCGGAGTGTGGCGTCGCGGGTGACGGTGTCGTGCACGAGTGTCCCCGCTCGCGCCAACGAGCCCTTGGCGTGCGTCAGATCACCGCGCCGCAGCCACTTGTACGGGCGCTGCTTGCGGTCCAGCAGCAGCACCTCGTTCGTGGTGCCGGCGCTGAGCATGCCGGAGATCGTCTCCAGCGACTCCTCCACCGTCGCGGTGGGGAAGTCGACGATCCCGACGTCCCGTACGCGGGTGAGGTTGAGCCTCTTGAGAGCCGCGCCGGCGCCGACGAAGCCGGAGACGAAGTCGTCGGCGGGGTTGGTGAGGATCGCCTCGGGGGTGTCGAACTGCGCGATGTGCGACTGCTCCCGCAGCACCGCGATGCGGTCGCCCAGCTTGATGGCCTCGTCGAAGTCGTGGGTGACGAAGACGATGGTCTTGCGCAACTCGTGCTGGAGACGGATCAGTTCGTCCTGCAGATGGTCCCGCGTGATGGGGTCGACGGCACCGAAGGGCTCGTCCATCAGCAGCACCGGCGGGTCGGCTGCCAGTGCGCGGGCGACCCCGACGCGCTGCTGCTGGCCGCCGGAGAGCTGACGGGGGTAGCGGCCCTGGAACTCGGCCGGGTCGAGGCCGACGAGGTCGAGCATCTCCTGGACGCGCGCCTTGATACGGGCCTTGGGCCAGCCCGCCATCCTGGGGACCTGGGCGACGTTCTGCGCGACCGTCATGTGCGGGAAGAGGCCGGACGACTGGATCGCGTAACCGATCTTGCGGCGCAGCTTCACCGCGTCCATGTCGGTGACGTCCTCGTCGCCGATCCGGATACGGCCCGAAGTGGGCTCGATCAGCCGGTTGATCATCTTCAGCAGGGTGGACTTGCCGCAACCCGAAGGGCCGACGAGAACGACGATCTCGCCCGCCTTGATCTCCAGGTTCACGTCGTCCACGGCGGGCACCGAGGAGCCGGCGTAGCGCTTGGTCAGGCCCTCCAGCTTGATGGGGGCAGCGGACGCCATGGTCTCCGCGGGTCCGGCCTTCGGGGAGTCGGTCTGCGGGGACTCGGACTCGGTCTGCGCGGAGTCGTTCTCTGCGGGCGCGCCGGTCTCGGATGCGGGTGTCTCAGGCACGTATCCCCCTCGGGATTGTCAGGCGTCCGATGAGGACGTACGCGGCGTCGAAAAGGAGCGCGAGCACGACGATGCCGAGCGTTCCCGCGAGCACTTGGTTGAGGGCGTTGGCACTGCCGAGCGAGGCCACGCCGCGGAAGATGAGGTTGCCCAGGCCGGGGCCGGAGGCGAAGGCCGCGATGGCGGCGATGCCCATGAGCATCTGCGTGGAGACGCGGATGCCGGTGAGGATCGGCGGCCAGGCGAGGGGCAGTTCGACCTTGATCAGCTGCCGCATCCGTGACATGCCGATTCCGCGGGCGGCGTCCACGAGGGAGGGGTCGACGCCGCGCAGTCCGACGATCGCGTTGCGCACGATGGGCAGCAGCCCGTACAGCGTCAGCGCGACGACGGTCGGTGCGACTCCCAGTCCCACGAGGGGAATCAGCAGACCGATGAGCGCCAGCGAGGGGACGGTCAGGATCGTCGCCCCGGCCGTGGTGGCGAGATCCCGGGCCCACGCGCGGCGGTAGGTCACGACGCCGATCGCGACGCCGATGACGGTCGCGGCCACCATGCACTGGAAGACCGCGCTCGCGTGCTGCAGTGAATCCGCCAGCAGTTGGGCATGCCGGTTGCTGAGATACTCCCAGAAGCTCACTCTGGCATCCCTCGCCTCTTCATCCGTCTCCGTCGCTTTCGTCTCTCACGGCTCTCGCGTCGCATCGATCACCGGCGTCGCCAGCGCCGCACACCCGGTCAGGACTCCGTCCGTCCGGGCATCGCGTCGTGTGCTCAGGGCATGTGGTCCCGCATACTCGCCCCCGTCGTCTCCCGCGTCTCCCGTGCCGCCTGGGCCTCCAGCCCCTCCGTCGCACCGGCGGCCTGACGGACCAGCGGCACGATCCTCAGCGGAACGGGGTTCTCCATGACGATGGCCGTCGACGCCCGCACGATGCCTGCGAAACCCACCACGCGGTCGATCACCCGCTGAAGGTCGGCGTTCGACCGTGCCACGAGGCGGCAGAGCATATCCCCGTGCCCCGTCGTCGTATGCAGCTCCAGCACTTCCGGTACGGAGTCGAGGTGCGCCCGTACGTCCACGCCCTGGCCCTGCTTGATCTCCAAGGTGGCGAAGGCGGTGACCGGATAGCCGATGGCGGCCGGGTCGACGTCGGGGCCGAACCCGCGGATCACACCTGCGGTCTTAAGCCTGTCCAGCCGGGCTTGCACGGTGCCGCGGGCGACGCCGAGACGCCGGGATGCCTCCAGCACCCCGATCCTCGGTTCGTCCGCGAGCAGTTCGAGCAGTCGTCCATCGAGCCGATCGATACCCACGGTTTCCCTTTCAGTAACCAACTATCTGGTCACCTTGTACAGATCGTCCGGCGCACGCGCGTAGCGGCTGCGCAAGGTGTTCAGTCGATACGCAAAGTATTGCGCACCTTGTGGAACAGGGGGAGCCTGAAAGCATGACTGAGACCACCCACGCAGACTCTGCACATGCCCGGCTTGGGGCCTCCCCGACGCAGGCAGGGGACGCCGACCCCTTCCCGGTGAAGGGGATGGACGCGGTCGTCTTCGCCGTCGGCAACGCCAAGCAGGCGGCCCACTACTACTCGACGGCCTTCGGCATGAAGCTCGTCGCCTACTCCGGACCGGAGAACGGCAGCCGCGAGACCGCGAGTTACGTCCTCGAATCGGGCGCCGCCCGCTTCGTCTTCACCTCCGTCGTCAAGCCCTCCACCGAGTGGGGCGGTTTCCTGACCGAGCACGTCGCCGCACACGGCGACGGGGTCATCGACCTGTCCATCGAGGTGCCCGACGCACGCGCCGCGTACGAGTACGCGGTCGCGCAGGGCGCCACCGGCATCACCGAGCCGCATGAGAAGTCGGACGAGAACGGCAGCGTGGTGCTCGCGGCCGTCGCGACCTACGGCGAGACCCGGCACACCCTGGTGGAGCGCTCCGGCTACAGCGGCCCGTATCTGCCGGGTTACGTGGCGGCGGAGCCGGTGGTCGAGCCCGGCAAGCGCAACTTCCAGGCGATCGACCACTGCGTGGGCAACGTCGAACTCGGCAAGATGAACGAGTGGGTGGCCTTCTACAACAAGGTCATGGGCTTCACGAACATGAAGGAGTTCGTGGGCGACGACATCGCGACCGAGTACAGCGCGCTGATGTCGAAGGTCGTCGCCGACGGCCACCGGAAGGTCAAGTTCCCCATCAACGAGCCCGCGATCGCCAAGAAGAAGTCGCAGATCGACGAGTATCTGGAGTTCTACGGCGGCGCGGGCGTCCAGCACATCGCGCTCGCCACGAACGACATCGTCGCGACGGTGAAGGCGATGCGGGCCGCCGGCGTCCAGTTCCTCCAGACCCCCGACTCGTACTACGACACCCTCGGCGAGTGGGCCGGTGAGACCCGGGTGCCTGTCGAGACGCTGCGCGAGCTGAAGATCCTCGTCGACCGCGACGAGGACGGCTACCTGCTGCAGATCTTCACCAAGCCGGTCCAGGACCGTCCCACCGTCTTCTTCGAGATGATCGAGCGGCACGGCTCCATGGGCTTCGGCAAGGGCAACTTCAAGGCGCTGTTCCAGGCGATCGAGCGCGAGCAGGAAAAGCGCGGCAACCTCTGACACACATGCTGAGCCCACTGCGGGCCGTACGGACCTGACGTGGTCGGTGCGGCCCGCAGCTGCATCTGCTGCCGCAGCTGCTTCTGCCTGCCGCGGCCGCCCTCACACCGTCCCTCATGCCGTCATGCCCCCACCGTCCGGCCTTCCCGGGGAGTACGCGCAGGTGCGAGGGTGTGGGCATGAGCGAGTTGACCGCACGGCTGGGGGAGGGCCTTCCCCCGGACGCCGTCCTCACCGACCGGGACGTGATCGTCTCCTACGCCCGTGACATGGCCGACTTCTGCGAAGCCGGGACGCCCGCGGCGGTCGTGCTGCCCAGGACCGTCGAAGAGGTGCAGCACGTCATGCGCACCGCGACCGCCCTGCGCGTGCCGGTCGTCCCGCAAGGTGCGCGCACGGGCCTGTCCGGAGCGGCCAACGCCAGTGACGGCTGCATCGTCCTCTCCCTCCTGCGGATGAACCGGATCCTGGAGATCAACCCGGTCGACCGCATCGCCGTCGTGGAACCCGGCGTCGTCAACGCCACGCTCACCCGCGCGGCCAACGAGCAGGGCCTGCACTACCCCCCGGACCCCAGCAGCTGGGAGGAGTGCACGATCGGCGGCAACATAGGCACCGCCGCCGGCGGCCTGTGCTGCGTGAAGTACGGGGTCACGGCGGAGTACGTGCTCGGCCTCGACGTCGTACTGGCCGACGGCCGCCTGATGTCCACGGGCCGCAGCACCGCCAAGGGAGTCGCCGGCTACGACCTGACCCGTCTCCTCGTCGGCTCCGAAGGCACCCTGGGCATCGTCGTACGCGCGGTTCTCGCGCTCAAGCCCCGGCCGCCCCAACAGCTGGCGCTGGCCGCCGAGTTCCCCTCCGCGGCAGCGGCCGGCGACGCGGTCTGCCGGATCATGGAGAGCGGGCACGTCCCCTCACTGATGGAGCTGATGGACCGTACGACGCTGCGCGCGGTCAACGCCCTGACCAACATGGGGCTTCCCGATTCCACCGAGGCGCTGCTGCTGGCCGCGTTCGACACCGACGACCCCGGCGCCGACCTGGCAGCCGTGGGTGTGCTGTGCAAGAAGGCGGGGGCGAGCGAGGTCGTACCCGCCGAGAACCAGGCCGAGTCGGAGATGCTGCTCCAGGCGCGGCGCAGCGTCCACTACGCGCTGGAGGCGCTTCCCGGGACGACGATGATCGACGATGTGTGCGTACCGCGCTCCAGGCTGGCCGACATGCTGGAGGGCACGGCTGCCATCAGCGAGAAGTACGGCCTCACGATCGGCGTCTGCGCCCATGCCGGCGACGGCAACACGCACCCCACCGTCTGTTTCGACCCGGACGACGAGGACGAGACGCGCCGCGCACACGAGGCCTTCGACGCAGTCATGGCGCTCGGGCTGGAGCTGGGCGGCACCATCACCGGCGAACACGGCGTCGGCGTACTGAAGAAGGAGTGGCTGGCCCGTGAACTCGGGCCTGTGGGGCTGGAGATGCAGCGCGGCATCAAGGAACTCTTCGACCCGCTGGGGCTGTTGAACCCGGGCAAGCTGTTCTGACCCCCTCGCGCGCCTGCGCCGGGGCGCCTCAGTCCCGGGCGGGCCGCCGGCGATTCAACGGAACGAGTGAACTCCGACGGGGCGCTGCATCACACCTCCGCCTCGCCGGACTCGTCCGACGGTGCGCAGACGTCGTCTCCCGCAACCGAGTTCAGCAGCTCCGTCAACGCCACGTCCAGGCCCAGTATTTCGGATTCCCGGCCCGGTGGCACCGTCCGCAGGATGCGCTCCAGCCAGCCGGAGACCACGGAGGAGGGCATCTCCAACAGGGCGTCGCCGTCGGGGGAGGAGAGCGCCACACAGATGAGGTCGCGGCCCTGCACCTTGGCAGGCCACACCCGCACGTCCCCCTCACCGCAGGGGCGGAAGACGCCCTCGACCAGCAGTTCACGTGCGAAGGTCCAGGTGACCGGCGCACCGGGGCCCACGTGGAAAGCGATGTGCGCGGCGTACGGATCGTCCGCGCGGTAAGCGAGCCGCGCGTCGACGGGAAGGCTGCGCTCTGGCGAGAGCACGAGCCGGATCTCCAGTTCGCATTCGACGAGGATTTCCATCGGAGCACCCCTTTCATGATCACGTGATCAGTCGCGCAGCCTGCGGTGGCGTGCACTGGAAGAGAGGGCCCAGGCCGTGATTCCTTACGCGTCTTCGCTCCATTCTTTCTCCCTGGAGGGAGTACGCGTCCAGCTGGGTGGACAAGTGGTCTGCCCTGTCTGGTAGATGTGGACAATACGCCTGACGGCTGCGCCGTGCGAAGGTAACTGCGGAGCATGTTCTTGAAATGTCG
>DATMEI010000857.1:0-6322 GCA_035556995.1 Streptomyces sp. | reverse complement strand
GGCTCCGACCAGTCCGAGCCCTTCCTGGGCAAGGAGATGGGTCACCAGCGCGACTACTCAGAGGAGGTCGCCGGGCTGGTGGACGAGGAGGTCAAGAGCCTGATCGAGACGGCACACAACGAAGCCTGGGAAATCCTGGTGGAGAACCGCGACGTCCTCGACAATCTCGTCCTCTCCCTGCTGGAGAGGGAGACGCTGGGCAAGGAGGAGATCGCCGAGATCTTCGCTCCGGTGGTCATTCGTCCGAACCGGCCCGCATGGACGGGTTCGTCCAGGCGTACGCCGTCCACGCGTCCTCCGGTCTCGTCACCGGCTCTGCCCGGGTCGAACGGTTCCTCGCCGACTCTCGACAAGAGCGGTGGCAAGGAGATCGGTCCGCGCGACTCGGACGCCATCGTGGAACCGGTCGATCCGACGGAGAACTAGCACCGCTCCCTGTGTGACGGCCCACAGCGGGCCGTGGAATGTATGCCGCGCCCCTCGGGTTGTCCGACCTGAGGGGCGCGGCTCATTGCTACGCAGGTACCAGGAACGAGGCGACAGATGACCGACCCGGTGATGCTCGGTGAAGAGGACCAGGGCCCGGCGGGCACCTTCGACGAGAAGCGGGCACGGGACGCCGTGCGCGAGCTGCTGATCGCGATCGGTGAGGACCCGGAGCGCGAGGGTCTCATCGAGACCCCGGCCCGGGTGGCGCGCTCGTACAGGGAACTGTTCGCCGGTCTGCATCAGGGTCCCGAGGACGTGCTGACGACGACGTTCGACCTGGGGCACGACGAGATGGTCCTGGTCAAGGACATCGAGGTGTTCAGCACGTGTGAGCATCACCTGGTCCCCTTCCACGGCGTCGCGCACGTCGGCTACATACCGTCCGTGGACGGCAAGATCACCGGCTTGTCGAAGCTGGCCCGGCTGGTGGACGTCTACGCTCGCCGGCCTCAGGTCCAGGAGCGGCTGACCACGCAGATCGCCGAGGCGCTGATGCGGATACTGGAGCCGCGGGGTGTGATCGTCGTCGTGGAGTGCGAGCACATGTGCATGTCGATGCGCGGTATACGCAAGCCGGGGGCGAAGACCGTCACCTCTGCCGTGCGAGGGCAGCTGCGGGACGCCGCCACCCGTTCCGAGGCCATGAGCCTGATCCTGCGCTAGAAGACGCGGGACCCCGGCCCGGCCGGAGAACAGCCCCGGGACTTCTCAGGCAGCTGCCGCAGCGGACGGATTGTCGTCATCGTCGTCGTCCGGAAGGCGGCAGACCCGCTCCAGGAAGACGGCCGTCGCCACCACCGCGACACCCGCAAGGACCGAGAGCCCCGCGTAGATCGCCTGGTCCGTCCGTGCGGGCGCTTCGGAGCTGTCCATCAGGAGGAAGACGCCCACCCCTCCGTAGACCCCGGCGACCAGCGATGCGACGAGGGCGCTTGCGTGCCCGAAGAGTACGGCTCGGGCCGCCATCATCGGGTCCACGCCCTTCGCCCCCTGCACACGCTCGCGCTGTGCCTTGAGCCTGGAGCGCAGCGAGAGAGCAGTCGCCAGCAGCACTGTGGCGATGACGGCCAGCACGACCGGAGACGCAACCGGGACGCCGGGCAGGGTGCCCAGCGTGTTCCACAGTCGCGCTACCGCCCAGGACAGCACCCCGGCGACGACGAAGATGCCCGCCAGGACGGGGATACGCAGTTGCTTCACGGAGTTCCCAACGACTACTCGGGCAGGCTGAGTTCCAGATCCGCACGTGCTGCGACACCCTCGCTTCCCAGCCCGGCCAGAAGTTCGGCGATCGCGCCGCGGCCGGGAACCTCCGCGCCCGGCTCCACGTCGTGCCACGGCACGAGGACGAAGGCACGTTCGTGCACGCGGGGGTGGGGCAGCGTCAGGCGGGGATCGTCGGAGATGACGCCCTGGTAGGCGACGATGTCCACGTCGATGGTCCGCGGTCCCCAGTGCTCGTCACGCACACGCTCCAGTGCCTCCTCGATCGCGTGCCCCCGCTCCAGCAGTGAGCTGGGCGGCAGCGTCGTACGTACGAGCACGACGGCGTTGAAGTACGAGGACTGGCTGGCGGGGTCCACGCCCCACGGTTCCGTCTCGTAGACGGGTGAGACCGCCTTGACCTTGAGCCCCGGGGTGTCGGCGAGCGCGTCGACAGCGCTCTGCAGCCGCTCCAGGCGGTTGCCCACATTGCTGCCGAGCGCGATCACCGCGCGCTGGGGGTTCTGAAGGGTGGTGTCGGCCGCATCGACCTGGCGCACGACGGAGGCGGGCACCGGCTGTACGGTCGGGTCACTGTTCGGCGTCATGCGCGGCTCCGCTTGATAGTGATGGTCACGTCGTCGAAGGGCACGGTGATCGGGGCGTCCGGTTTGTGCACGATCACCTCCGCTTCCTGTACGGGCGTATGTGCGAGGCAGGCGTCGGCGATCCGCTGGGCGAGGGTCTCGATCAGGTCGACCGGGTCGCCTTCGACGATCGAGACGATCTCCTCCGCGAGAACGCCGTAGTGAACGGTTCTGGTGAGATCGTCGCCGTCGGCGGCAGGCCGGGTGTCCAGGCCGAGCTCCACGTCCACGACGAAGATCTGACCCTCCTCCCGTTCCCGCTGGAGGACTCCGTGATGCCCGCGGACCCGAAGGCCGCGCAGCGAGAGGTGGTCCACGCGTATCACTCCCGTCCTCGGTCCTGGTCGTGGGGGCGCAGCGCGCCGACGCAGCTCGAATGTCTTGTGGATTTCCGCATCGAATCTACCCGCGAGCCGCAACAGTGCCGACCCGGGGCGGGTGCCTACCCGACAGCGCCGGGGGCCACGCCCGCATTCCGGGCCGAGTGCTGCGAAAGAGTGGCACTGGCCACACCCGGGGTGGCGCGAATGCGCCGGTCAGAGTTGGACGTCGCCGTCGTCGAGCCCGTCTTCGTCGTCCTCGTCCTCACGTTCCACGAGGACGGGGGAGCCGTGGTGCGACCAGACCTTCCAACTCCCGTCTTCCGCTCGCCGGAAGACGTTGGTGGCCACGACGAGTCCGCCCACGAGCGGCCCGGCGGAGCCGTCGTCCTCGGCGGGGCCGCCGCTGAGGATGTTCTCGGTGCAGCTGACCAGGGCGGTGTCGCCGTGGACGGAGACGTCGACGTCCGTCAGGAAGAACTGCACATAGTCGGTGTTGGCCATGATCAGGGCGTAGGAGCGCAGCACCTCTTCGCGGCCGGTCAGGGTGGGCCAGCCGGGGTGCACGACGCTGATCCCGTCGTCCAGCCAGAGGTTCGTCAGCGCGTCCAGATCGGCGTGTTCCACCGCGTCGTACAGCGCGGTGTTGGCGGCTTCGACCGCCTCGATGTCTGTACTGGCGCCGCGGCTCACCCGTGCTCCCCCGCGCTCGCGGAGCGGCCGGCCGGCGGGTCGGCACCCGGGCCGGTGGCGGGGTACGGGCCGGGATCCGTGCCCGGTTCGGTGGCGGTTTCGACGGCGTGCACGACGCGCACCGCGTCCGCGCTGGCCCGTACCTCGTGCACCCGCACTGCCCAGGCGCCTTCACGGGCCGCGAGGGCGGTGACGGCGGCGGTGGCCGCGTCCCGTTCACGGGCGGGGGGTACGGGCGAACCGTCGGTGCTGGCGAGGATGCGGCCCAGGAACCGCTTGCGGGAGGCGGCGACCAGCAGGGGGCGCCCCAACTCCGCCCGCAGCCGCCCCAGTTCAGCGACGAGACGCAGGTCGTGCGGTGCCTGCTTGGCGAAGCCCAGGCCGGGGTCGGCCACGATCCGCTCGGGGGCGATTCCGCCTGCGACCGCCCGGTCCAGGCTGGTGCGCAGTTCCGTGACGACCTCGGTGGTCACGTCGCCGTACACCGCGCGGTTGTTCATGTCGATGGACTGGCCGCGCCAGTGCATGACCACGAAGGGAACTTCCGCCGCGGCCACCGCCGGGACCATGCGGGCATCGGCGAGGCCGCCGCTGACGTCGTTGACCATCACCGCGCCCGCCGCCAGGGCCTGCTCGGCGACCGAAGCGCGCATGGTGTCCACACTGACGACTACGTTCTCGGAGGCCAGGCCGCGCACCACGGGCAGCACCCGGCGCAGTTCCTCGGCCTCGTCGACGCGGGGGGCCCCGGGACGGGTGGACTCGCCGCCGACATCGATGAGATCGGCACCTTCGGTGACCAGATCCAGTCCGTGCTTGATCGCGATCTCGCTGTCGAACCACTTGCCGCCGTCGGAGAAGGAGTCCGGGGTGACGTTGACCACCCCCATCACGGCACAGCGGTTCCACTGGGGGAGTCCGGCGACGTGGCCACGCGATGGGTTCATGTGTCCAGCGTAGGCCGCGAGCTCTCCGGAGGGTGGACGGGTGGGGTGACGGGGAGTCCGGCATCGCGCCATGCCTGGAAGCCGCCGGCGAGGTCCGTGGCCCGGTGCAGGCCGAGTTCGCGGAGCGAGCGGGCGGCGAGGCTGGAGGCGTAACCCTCGTTGCACACGACGACGACGTGCAGGTCGTAGCCCGTCGCCTCGGGGGAGCGATGCGGGCATGTGGGGTCGAGCCGCCACTCCAGCTCGTTGCGTTCGACGACCAGGGCGCCGGGGATGGTGCCGTCGCCGTCACGCAGTGCGGCGTAGCGGATGTCGACCAGCAGTGCGTCCTTCTGCCGGGCGTGGGCGGCGGCTTGCGGGGTGAGCCGTTCGAGGTCCGTACGGACGGTGTCCAGCAGGGCGTCGATGCGGCTCGGGCCTTCCTGCGCAGCCGGGTTCGCGGCGTGCGGGCTGCCCGCGTCGTGGGGGCGGGGCGTGCGGGTCATTCCCACTCTTCCCCTCGGCCCTCCGGGCCTGGGGAGGCCCCAATGAGCTCGACCTGCTCCAGCCGCAGCAGAGCGTCCGTACGGCTGTAGCGGCGCATGAGCGGGAGCGGCGGGTAGTAGGCGTGGACGGAGACCGCGTGCTCTTCCGTGGTCTCGTTGAGCACCTGGTGCACGTGGTGCGGCCCGAAGGCGCGGCCCCGGCCTGCGGGCAGCTGCCGCTCACGGTCCACGCCGTCCGCCAGCTCCAGCGTCTTCCACCCCTCGGTGGGGAGGCGGGCGGCGAGGGACTGTTCGGTCAGTTCGCCCCGGGCGGTCGCGAAGGCGCCGTGCGAACCGCCGTGGTCGTGCCAGCCGGTGCCGGTGCCCGGAGGCCAGCTGATGATCCAGGCTTCGCTGCCGGCGGGGCCGTTGAGACGGAGCCAGGTGCGGCCCTCCGGATCGAGCGGGAGGGATGCGATGAGCTGCTCGTCGGCGGCCGTCCCGCGGACGAAGTCGAGGAGTTGTGCCTCGGTGGGGGGAGCGGTGGCAGCGGCTGGGGCTGCAGTGGACCCGGACGCGGATGCGGGCGCAGGCACAGGGGATGCGGGCGATACGGATGACACGGAGAACCGTCCTGGCTGAGTGATCGGACACACACCGGCTGAGGGCGCGTGGAAGGACAGACGTTGATCAGCAGGACGGACGACACAGGCAGCCCACGTAGCGGAGCAGGTCCAGATGGACCCTCCGCCATGGGTGCAACTCGGTGCCGTTCATGCGGTGGAGTGAAGCACGAGACCATGCGGCGGTCAACTTCCCCGCGGCCGCTGTGAGCTGGACGGGAGGGAGGCCCGTACGGCCTGAGCAGGGGCTCGTGTTCATGCGTCCGCGACCGTTTCCAGCTCCACTTCGTCCCGGCTGACGTCCCGCTCGTCCGCGTCGATCGAGCGGCGCAGTGCTTCGTGCAGACGGCTCGGGGTGAGGACGCCGACGAAGCGGTCGGCGTCGTCCAGTACCGCGATCCAGCCGGCGTCGTGCTGGAGCATGCTGCTGAACGCCTGCTTGAGGGGCGAGCCGAGCGGCAGCCATGCCTCCATGCGGCGCGCGTGGTCCGCCACGGTCGCGGGCGGCCCGTCCGTCTTTGTCTCCGTGGAGGGGGCAGCGGCGGGGGTGGTGATCGCGTCGGCCGACAGCCAGCCGTGCAGCTCGTCCGCGTCGTCCAGCACCACCGCCCAGTGAGAGCCCTCGCTGCGCATGCGGGCCCGCGCCTTGTCGAGGGGGTCGTCGAGGTGGACGACCGGCGGCTGCTCCAGGTCGCTGCTCTCGATCGGGGTGACCGACAGCCGCTTGAGGCCGCGGTCGGCGCCCACGAAGTCGGCGACGTACGGGGTGGCCGGTGCGCCCAGCACCTTCGCCGGCGGGTCGAACTGCTCGATGCGGCCGTCACCGTAGACGGCTATGCGGTCGCCGAGCCGTACGGCCTGAGCAGGGGCTCGTGTTCATGCGTCCGCGACCGTTTCCAGCTCCACTTCGTCCCGGCTGACGTCCCGCTCGTCCGC
>DATMEI010000856.1:0-11236 GCA_035556995.1 Streptomyces sp. | reverse complement strand
CTCGCCGGGGGACGGCAGCGTGAAGTCCACGTTCTCCGACCAGCCGTTGTAGCCGACGTACAGGGCGCTGCCGGAGTCCCCCAGTTCGGTGCCGTCGATGCGCCGGGCCAGCGCGTGGTTGCCCGCGTCGTTCCAGTACGCCTCGTCGGGTGCGGCGCCCGCCGGTGTGTGCCAGCTCAGTTGGGGCATGCCGTTGCCGTTGTTGTCGGCGTCGCTGTAGAAGCTGAGCGGTCGCAGCGCCGGGTGTGCCTTGCGGAAGGCGATCATGCGCTGGGTGAAGGTACGGAACGTCTTCTGGTCCGTATTCGGGCTGTGGTTCAGCCAGTTGGCGTCGGAGTCGAGGTTGTAGGGGTTGTTGTTGCACCGGACGGAGCGCAGTTGTTCGTCGCCGGCGGTCATCATGGGCGTGCCTGCCGAGAGCATCTGGAAGGCGAGTCCGTTGCGGGCGGCCTGGCGCTGTGCGCCGGCGTCGCCGTCCTGGTCCCAGGAGAGGTTGTTGTCGGAGCCGCCGTCCGAGGGGCCGTAGGGCCATGCCTGGTCGTTGTTCTTGTCGTTGCAGCGGTACAGGTCGGCGAGGGTGAACCCGTCATGGGCGACCATGAAGTTGACGGAGTTCCAGGGGTGCCGGCCGTCGTCCCCGTACAGGTCGGAGGATCCGGCGAAGCGGGTTGCCAGCTGGCCGGGCGTGACGTCGTCGCTGCCGTCTCCGCTGCCCAGCCTGTTCTGGTCGCGGCGCATGGTGTCGCGGAAACGGTCGTTCCATTCGGCCCAGCCTTTGGGGAACTCGCCCACCTGGTAGGTGCCTTCGCCCAGCGCCCAGGGTTCCGCGATGAGGTCGGTGCCGCTCCCGCCCTCTGCGGGGCGTGCGGGCATCGCCTCGGTGATGCGGCTCAGGGCGGTGTCCGGGTCGGCCTTGTCGTAGCGGAAGCATTCGTGCTCGCAGGTGTTGCCGAGCACCGGCGCCAGATCGAAGCGGAAACCGTCGACGCCGAGCGAGTCCTTCCAGTACGAGAGGGAGTCGAGGATCAGCGAACGGGCCGTGGGGTTGCGGGTGTTGAAGTTGCCGCCGACGCCGGTGTTGTCCACGGGGCTCTGCCGGTCCGCGGTCAGCGAGTAGTACGTGGGATTGTCGAGGCCGCGCTGCGAGAGGAGGTTGTAGGTGTTCTTGTCGCCCTCCTCCCAGGGGCCGCCTTCGCCGGCGTGGTTGTAGACGACGTCCGCGAACACCTTGATTCCGGCGTCGTGGTACGCCTTGACCATCGCCTTGAACTCGCGTGTCGGGCCGCCCGGAGTGCGGTCGGCGGCGTAACGGCGGTCGGGCGCGAAGAAGTTGAGCGTCTCGTAGCCCCAGTAGTTGTCTTCGGCGGTGCCTTCCGGGTCGGCGTCGTTGGCGTCGTTCTGGCTTTCCTGGAGTGGGAGGAACTCCACTGCGGTGACGCCCAGTTCGGCGAGTCCGGCTGCCTTGCGGGCGGCGCCCTTGTAGGTGCCGCGCTCTTCGGCGGGGACGGAGGCGTCGTTCTTCGTCAGGCCGCGCAGGTGCACCTCGTAGACGACGTCGTCCTTCAGCGCGCCGGCAGGCTTGCGGCCGGTGCCGGTGCCGGCACCGGTGCTGGTGCCGTCTTCGGGGAGCACGATGCCCTTGGGGGCCTGCGGCCCGCTGTCGAGGGTGCGGTGCCCGGGGCCCGAGGCGTAGACGTCCTCGCTGTTGTGCTCGGGCGTGCGGGGGTCGTGGCTGAGTTCGCGGGCGTAGGGGTCGGTGAGGAGCTTGTTGGGGTTGAACCGGTTGCCTCCGTCGTCGACGTCGCTGATGAAGCCCGCCGCGGAGCCCTTCGTCCAGCCTTCGTCGTAGGGCCAGTTGGGGCCCCACGCGCGATAGCCGTAGTAGACGGGACCGTCGATGCCGTAACGCTCCCTGAGCTCGTCGGTCTTCACGGTGACGGACCAGACGCCGGTCGCGTCGTTCTTGGCGAGCCGGTGGGCGGCCTTCTCCTGGCTGCCGGACGCCGACGCGTAGAGGTAGACGTCGAGGCGGGTGGCGCGGGACGAGTAGACCTTGAACTCGATGGTGCCCGCGGCCTCGTCGTACGTCGCGCCGAGCCCTTGGGCGGCGGGCTCCGCGGCCGTCGCGGCGGAGGCGGCCGGGGCGGTGGCCGACGCGGTGGGCGGCCCGGCCGCGTCTGCGCCGCCTGGTGCGGCCACTGGGACGAGCAGCGCGGCAGTGACCGCCGCAACTGTCGTTCCGTACTTGCCTGTTCTGGTCATCCGGGTCTCCTGGCAGAGGGACCGGTGGGCAGCGGCGAAGAAAGCCCTGCACCGGCCGGGTGTGGGGGTGCGCTGCTTCAGAGACCGCACGCGCCGGCAGCCGCTTCTCAGTCACCATGCAGGAAATTGCAGGAACTTGCTGAAAGTATCGACATGGCAGGTTCCTGTAAACCCCTGCAGATCCGGCACCGACTACGCGGTGACAGTTGGCGGATGGACAACGCCGCTAGTACTCGGTGAGTCGGGCGCCGACGGCGAAGGTGTTGCCGGATGCGAGTGCCTCCATCACTTCGGCGCCGTGGACTTGGCCCCCTTCACCGCGCTGGAAGACGAGGAGGACGTTCCCTGTCGCGCGGACCATCTCGAACCACTCGGGCGGTGTTGAACCTGTGCCGGTGATGTAAGGCAGGCCCTTGAAGTCGATCTCATAGGTGCCGTCAGCGGGCAGGCGAACTGTCCAGTCGGGGTGGGTGACCATCTGCAGCTTGCTGAAGTCCGTCAAGGGTTCGAAGCCGACTTCCAGCAGTGCCTGCTCGATCGGGGAACGGGGGTTGGGGATGCCGGCGACCTGGACGGCTGTGTGCCGGGGACGCATTCCGACAACAGGGAAGGGCTTCTGGCCGAGTCTCAGTGCTACAGCCCTGGCTCTGAACTCGAATTGCGCGTCCATGGCGTGAGGCTATGTCAAGCGTCCGGCCGGCGGCGGGGCATGGCGTTCGCCGAGAGCCCCTCGGACACAGTTGGTCGTGGGGCGGAATGGACCGTGCTCGACGAGGGAAACGTGTGTTCGTGAAGAGGTCCTTCGTCAGACCAGCGCTCGCCGCCGCCATTCTGAGCATTCTGGCGGGCGTTTCGCCCGCGCCCCACGCGGCGGCCGAGTCATCCGCCCGGGCTGCCGCGCATCCCGCAGGCGTCTCGGGACTCCACGCTGTCCCGCCCGCGGTGGCGGAGGAGTGGGCGCCTCCCCTGAGCACCAGGGGCCGCTACATCGTCGACGCGGAGGGCGACCGGTTCAAGCTGAAGTCGGGCAACTGGCATGGGGCGAGCGGCACATGGACCGGTTCGGGCAGTCCCGAGGACCCGGCGGACAACCACGCGGGGGAGAAGTCCGGCCGTATGCCGCTGGGACTGGACCGGGCGCCCATGTCGGAGATCGTCGCCGGGTTCCGTGAACTCGGACTCAACAGCATCCGGCTCCCCTTCTCCAACGAGATGATCCACGACGAACGCCCGGTCGCGGACGCCTCGGTGGCCGCCAATCCAGCGCTGAAGGGTAAGACGCCCCTCCAGGTCTACGACGTGGCCGTCGCGGCGCTCACGGACGCCGGCCTCGCGGTGATCCTCAACAACCACACCAACACCACGCGTTGGTGCTGCGGCGTCGACGGCAACGAACGCTGGAACGCGAGCCGGAGCACGGAGACATGGGAGAGCGACTGGCTGTTCATGGCCGGGCGCTACCGTGACAACCCGCGCGTCGTCGGCGCCGATCTCTACAACGAGGTGCGCCGCTCCGTCCTCGACGACCCCAACTGGGGCCTGGGCGACGGGCACGACTGGTTCGCCGCGTCACAGCACCTGGGAGACCGCATCCTCCAGGAAGCCAATCCCGGACTGCTGGTGATCGTCGAAGGGATCAACTGGACCGGAATTCCCGTGGACGGACTCCCGCACGGCCGGCCCACCCTCGAGCCCGTCCAGCGGCTCTCCCACACTCTCGTACGCTCCGGAAAGCTCGTCTACTCGGCTCACTTCTACGACTACACGGGCCCGAACCACAGCGGTGCCACCGGAATCGGCGAGACCTCCGATCCCCGCTACCGCGACTTCACCCGCGACGAGTTGTACGACGTCCTGCGGCGACAGGCCTTCTACGTCGCCTCGCAGAAGGACCAGCACTTCACCGCACCCGTGTGGATCAGTGAGTTCGGGACCGGCGGCCGGGAGGAGACCGGTGAGAAGCAGCGCGCCTGGTTCCGGAACTTCGTCAGCTTCCTCATCGAGACCGACGCCGACTTCGCCTACTGGCCGCTCGTCGGCTGGCACGAGGACCGCAAGGGCAACGGCTGGGCGCTGCTGCACTGGGACTCCGCGGGCCGGCGCATGGGTGTCTTCGACGGTGACGACTGGCGCGCCGACCCCTGGAGGAGCCTGGTCGAGGCACCCGGCCGTACGGGCGAGGTCGCCCCGGCGGACCGTTGGTCGATGCTGAGCCCGGACCACGGCGACTTCGTCGAATCCCTGCGGATGCGTGCGCTGCCCGACTGGGACCACGGCGCGAGGAAAGCGGCATGCCCGGACGACCAACGGCTGGTCGGGCTCAGCCACTCCGGCAACCGGGGCTTGTGCAGCGACGTCGGAGCCCGCGACCTCCCCGCTGGGGGCCCCACCCGGACGGGGTCCGCAGCAGCCGCCCATGAGGTGGTCCGCGACGAACGGCACGTCGAATCCGGCAACGACTGGGCACCCGGATACACCAAGCTCCAGTGCCCGCCCGGCCAGTTCCTGACCGGTTACAGCGTGCGGGGAGCTGCCGTGTCGAGCGCCCTGTGCACCGCGGCAGGGGAGCCTCTGACGGAAACCGGGCGGACCGTGTGGTTCGACCAGTCCGACAGCCGCCCGCCGGCTGCCAAGGGGGGCGACTTCGCACACGGCCACCACAAGGGCCAGTGTGCGGACGACGAGTACGCCGCCGGCATCGCCTACACCGGTCGTGCGGGCTCGTCCGGGGCTCCCGACGCACTTCTCTGCCGAAAACTGCACTGACGGGCAGGCCGCCGGATGCGGACTCTGTGAACGCCGGGTGAATCGCGTTAAACCAGAGTTGGTCGCTTTCGTCACATCACCGCGGCGGTGCGCATGCGAGCACCACTCGAGGGCACCCAGCCTGCTCGATCCCCAGCAAGGAGTGTCTCGTGATCGTCGGCATCGTCGTCGTCTGTGTCGTCCTGGCCGTCCTGGCCTTCCTGTTGCCGCGGTTCTCCCACCGTCCCCAGCGCGGGACACAGCGCTCCCTCGGGGCCGGATCCCGTGCCGCGGGCAAGGCGCCCGGTCCCTTGGGGCGTCTGTTCAGCAAGCCGTTCCGCAGCAGTTCCCGCGCGGTCGGCAAGAGCGGCCGTGCCGGCCGCCGCACCCGCCGGCGTATGCCCTTCTGATGATCCGCGCTGTTCGCGCCGGGCCCTGACCGGACGGAGCGGGGTCACCGGACGACGTGTGTGAGCCGGTGGTACGGATGTCCCATGGACCTTCGCGTCATGACGTACAACCTCCGGTTCGCCGACTACGACAACGGGGCGCCCCACTCCTGGAGCCGGCGGAGGCCGGCCATGGCTGCCCTCCTCAGGCAGGAGTCGCCCGACCTCATCGGCACCCAGGAGGGGCTGTACCGGCAACTGCGGGACGTCCACGAGGACATCCAGCAGTCCGGCAAGAAGTACGACTGGATCGGGACGGGCCGGGAGGGCGGCAGCCGGGGGGAGTTCATGGCTCTCTTCTACGACACAGGGCGCCTGACCCCTGTGGCCTACGCACACTTCTGGATCTGTGAGAACCCCTGTGCCGTCGGAGGAAAGTGGCCCGGCGCCGGCTCCCCGCGGATGGTCACCTGGGTGCGATTCCGGGACTCCGCCACCGGCAAGGAGTTCTACGCGCTCAACACCCACCTGGACAACGTGAGCGAGGAAGCCCGCCTCGGCGGTGCCCGCCTGCTCGTGCAGCAGATGCACCATCCCGAGGCACCGCTCCCGCCGTTCGAGGCCGGCCTGCCGTGCATCGTCACGGGCGACTTCAACGTCCCGGCGGCACGGGGGAAGGGCGGTGTCTACGAAATGCTGCTGACGGACGGCAAGTTGACCGATACCTGGACTTCCGCCCCGCCGGACGGGCGAGGCAACGAGTACGGCACCTGGCACGACTACAAGGGGCCCTCCTCGCCGGGCAGGCGTATCGACTGGATCCTCACCTCGCCCGGCGTCCGTACGACCTCGGCAGGGATCAACACCTTCGCACTCGATGGCCGGTACCCCAGCGACCACTTCCCTGTTCAGGCCACCCTCGACCTCGGGGAAGCCTGACTGCGTGCGTCACGCGGCGAGTTCGCGGTCTCTCAGGACAGTTGGCCGAAGGTGTGGGTGACGTGTCCGGTGAGCATCGGGATGCCCGGGAGGGGACGGCCGAAGGCCGCGGCGGTCTCGGAGACGGAGCGGTGGTCCAGTAGCCAGCCCAGCTCGGTCAGTTGACTTTCGACGGGTTCGCGTTCCCCTTCGGGGAAGAGGGAGGGAACGTCGATGCCGAGTGCGTCGCCGCGTTCCCGCAGGACCGGGTCGTTGATCATGTGGGGCACGTTGTCGATCCGCTCCACGGCGAACCGGCTGCCGCGTGCGGAGAGGCGGCTGACCTCTTCGAAGAGCCGGATCTCGGCATCGGGCGGCAGATACGGGAGCAGGCCTTCGGCGAGCCAGGCGGTCGGCCGTGACGTGTCGAAGCCGGCGGCCTCGAGCGCGGCTCCCCAGCCGTGGCGCAGATCGATCGGCACGGGACGGTGATCGCAGCCGGGGACCGCGCCTTCCTTGTTGAGCGTTTCCGACTTGAAGTCGAGAACGTCCGGCTGGTCCAGCTCGAAGCAGACGGTGCCGGACGGCCAGGGCAGCCGGAACGGACGGGTGTCGAGGCCCGACGCGAGGATCACCACCTGCGTGATGCCGTCCGCGGACGCGCGCAGGAAGTAGTCGTCGAAGCTCCGCGAGCGCAGACCCACGTAGTCGGAGACACCGGCCCACATTTCGCCGTCCGTGCCCTTCACGGCCGGATCGTCGGGGGAGAGGGGGAAAGGCGTCGACGGCTGCGCTGCGGCGACGAGCCGCGAGGCATAGGGGTCGGTCATCAGCGCGTCCGGCCGCGCCGACTCGGCGGCCCGGCCGGCGGCCACCGCCAGGGCGGTCAGCCCGACTCCGGTGACGATGTCCCACTGCTGGTCCGTACTCAACGAACTCCTCCGTGTTCAAAGGCGGTGCTGGTCAGGTGCGACTCGCGAACAGACGGACCGGCGGGTCCAGTTCCTCGCGGGAGGCATCCGGGAGTGCACACTAGTAGATGGTATCCCCAGGCAACTATTACGTTTCCGGCCCCTCCGTCAGTCAGGTCATGCCTCGGAGCTGCGTGCCCCGGGATCGGCTGACGCGCAGTAGACCCCGTCTCGCACACCGTCGTTGCAGTCGCGATCGGTGACACGCAGCCGGTTGCGCGGCGTAGGGTTGGTGGAGTGAGCGGGTTGCCCCGCCGGCGGGCGTGGGCAGCGGGGTGCTGTGCGCGACGCATACGGTTTCGCGAAGGCACCGGCAGCGTTGGAGCTCGCGAACGGCCACACACCGGAACTCGGCACGGCCGTCGGGATGGAGCGATGCTGTGAAAGAAGATCGCAGAGCCCGGCTGTGGAACCTGGTCGTCGAGAAGGCGCGGGGCGAGGCGATCACTGTCGGTCACGTCTGCGCTGCCACGATCTCCGTCGCCGGGGTGGACGCGGCGGCCGTCACGATGGTGCTCGACGCCAGCCCTCGCGAAACGGTCTACGCCAGCGCTCAGCTCGCCTCGGACATGGCTGAGCTGACCGTGACGCTGGGTGAGGGCCCGGGTGCGGAGATCTCCCTCGACGGCCCGGTGCTGGTGGGGGAGCTTGCCGCCGCCGAATGTCAGACGCGCTGGCCGCTCTACGCGCCGGCGGCGGTGGCAGCCGGGGTGCGGGCCTTGTTCGCCTTCCCCCTGCGGGTCGGTGGGGTCGGCGTCGGGGTCATGGGTCTGTACCGGGTCGAGCCCGGTAATCTCAGCCGTGATCAACTGGCCGACGCACTGGTGCTGGCGGACACCGTCCTGGCGTTGCTGCTCGATACGGGGAGGAATCCCCAGCCCTTGCTGGACGGCCGCTGGTCGGAGCAGGCAGGCTCACAGCATCCCGAAGTGCACCAGGCCACCGGGATGATCACCGTTCAGTTGGGCGTGACAGCCGCGGTGGCACTCGTACGGCTACGGGCGTACGCGTTCTCGCAGGACCGGCGGTTGAGCGAGGTCGCCAAGGACGTGGTGACAAGGCGTTTGCGGTTTGACGGAAGTGAGCCGTAAATATGGAATCCCTGATCTTTTCTCTCAGCGCCGGGCGACGGTACGGCCCGCGCTCGGTGCATTGCTGCGGAAATACGAAGGACGCGGGTGAGTGAGATGACACAGGTCCGGCTGACCGAAGTGTTCGTTGAGATGGCAGACACTCTCGTTGATGACTTCGATGTGATCGATTTCCTTCACGGCTTGACCGAGAGGTGTGTGGAGCTGCTGGGTGTCACCGCTGCCGGGCTCATGCTGACCGACGAGCGTGACAGGCTGCAGGTGATCGCCGCTTCCACGGAGAAGACCCGTCTGCTGGAGCTGTTCCAGTTGCAGACCGAACAGGGCCCCTGCATCGACTGCTTCCGCAGTGGCGAACCCGTGTCGGTGGCTGATCTGCCCTCTGTCGGCCGGTGGCCGCACTTCGCCCCTGCTGCCGGCGAGGTGGGCTTCGCCTCCGTGCACGCTCTGCCCATGCGCCTGCGCACCGAGGTCATCGGCGCGCTGAACCTCTTCCATACCGAACCGGGTGCCCTCGACGACGAGAAGCAGCGCATCGGCCAGGCGCTGGCCGATGTGGCCACCATCGGGCTCCTGCAGCAACGTGCGATCCAGCACCGGGACAGCGTCACCGAACAGCTGCAGACCGCCTTGAACAGCCGCGTTCTGATCGAGCAGGCCAAGGGGGCGCTGGCGGAACGGCTGGACTTGGAGGTGAACGAGGCGTTCATCCTGCTGCGCAGCGAGGCCCGCTCGCGCAACCGGCGCCTGTCCGATTTCGCCAAGGCCGTCCTGGAGGGCTCCGAAGAGATTCAGGCGCAGCCCGACGAGGCGTCCCGTTGAGACTCCCGCCTGACGCGGCGTGAACAATGCTGAGCGCCGGGGGGCTTCGGGCTGGTCCGTGAACGGTACCGGGCCTTACAGTGGCCGGGCGGCCCCAGACCCCGGCCGGGTCTTTACCTGCCTCACCATTTGGCGGGACGAGCGGAGCATCCGGTCCGGCGCGAGGTGGGCAGCATGACCGGCAGTGAGTCACAAGTCATCCAGCAGAAGAAGTCAGCGGCAGCGGCTGATGTCACGGAGATCGTCACCGGCGGCGTGGCCGCGGACACAGCCGATCTGCCTGCTGAGGTCGAGCAGTTGCGTGAGGCGATGGTGAGCCGCGCCGTGATCGAGCAGGCCCGCGGCATGCTGATGGCGCTCACGTCCTGCTCGGATCAGACTGCCTGGGCTCTGCTGATGGAGATCTCTCAGCACAGCAACGTCAAGCTGCGCGACATCTCAGCTGCTCTCGTCGCTGCCGCCACTGGAGGGCCGCTGCCGCCGGAGATCGAGCCGGCGTACCGGGAGGCACTGGCCCGGGCCGAGCGAATCTGACAAGTACGGAATCGGCCTTTTCTCGCAGAGTTACCGCGGCTAGGCTGGCGGCCTGTCGCTCCGGACCCCGGCGGCATCCTGTCCGAGAAACGCCCTCTTCACTGGTGCCGCTACGTCACTCCGACGACCGGCGCGGTCAACGGCTGGGCCCGGTCACATGGGGATGCGAGATGGGTACTACCGACGATGTGCCACACGGCTTCGCCGCCGACGAGACGGAGCGCCCCGAATGCGCCTGCGAGACAGGGAATTGGGAACTCGGCCTGGTCCTGTCACCCCGTTGGGCAGTGCCGTTGCGGGGACACATCAGCTACCGTGCCGACGATCCCTACGCGGTCTGCCTCGACTTCTACCTTGACACGCGGAATCCGGTGCGCTGGATCTTCGCCCGCGACCTGCTGACCACGGGACTGATCCGTCCCGCCGGCCACGCGGACGTGCGGGTGTGGCCGGCCCTGAACGGCCTGGTCAACCTGTGCCTGAACTCCCATGACGGCGAAGCGCTGTTCGAGATATCCGAGACGTCCCTCACCGAGTGGCTGGAGCGTACCTATCAGCTCGTGCCGCCGGGTCGGGAACACCACTTCCTCGACCTCGACAGCTTCCTGGAACGCCTGATGCGAGAGTCCTGAGAGGCCGCCGGCCGGCCGCGCGGTTGAACGGCCCATCGGCAACTGCCATGCACCGCAAGGCAGTTGCCGATGATGAGAATGCCCCCCGTTCAATGGCTGCCGGACGCGAGTGGGGGATCACTCTCCCGGGAGTTCAGCCCGTCATTCCTTCCGCAGCACCGGACGGAGCGCGTCCAGCACACTCGCGTCGTCGATGGTGCCGGGCACCGGCTCGTCAGTGCCTTCGGCGATGTTCCGCATGGACTTGCGCAGAATCTTTCCCGACCGGGTCTTGGGCAGGGCTGCCACAACGGCGACGTCCTTGAGGGAGGCGACCGCACCGACCTGGTCGCGCACCATCTGGACCAACTCCGCCTGGAGCCGGTCCGTATAGCCCTCAGCAGCTGCGTCCACACCGGACTTGAGGACCACGAAGCCCCGCGGCACCTGTCCCTTCAACTGGTCCGCCACCCCGATGACGGCACACTCGGCGACGTCCGGATGGCCGGCGAGGACCTCCTCCATGCCGCCGGTCGAGAGCCGGTGACCGGCGACATTGATGACGTCGTCCGTGCGCCCCATCACGAACAGATAGCCGTCCTCGTCGAGATACCCGCCGTCGCCGGTGAGGTAGTAGCCGTCGAACGCGGACATGTACGAGGAGATGAATCGCTGGTCGTCGTTCCACAGCGTCGGCAGCACACCCGGAGGCATCGGCAGCTTCGCCACGATGGCGCCGTTGGTGCCCGGTCGTACGGGATTGCCGTCGCCGTCGAGGACCTGGATGTCCCAGCCCGGCAGCGGCTTGGTCGGTGACCCGGGCTTGGCCGGCAGCAGTTCGATGCCCGCCGGGTTGGCCACGATGGGCCAGCCCGTCTCGGTCTGCCACCAGT
>DATMEI010000855.1:0-4887 GCA_035556995.1 Streptomyces sp. | reverse complement strand
GTGGAGAGGTTGTAGTTGAACTTGTGGAACACCAGCGCCGTGACCACGAGCGTCCCGCCGATGAGCAGGACGGCCTTGATCATCTGCACCCACGTGGTGCCCTTCATGCCGCCGATCGTCACGTAGAGGATCATGACGACGCCGACGAGCACCACGATGAGGTTCTTGCCCGTCTCGCCGGAGATGCCCAGCAGCAGGGCGACCAGGGCGCCCGCACCCACCATCTGGGCCAACAGGTAGAAGATCGAGACGATGATCGTGGAGATGCCCGCGGCCGTACGGACGGGGCGCTGCCGCATCCGGAAGGCCAGAACGTCGCCCATCGTGTAGCGGCCGGAGTTCCGGAGTGGTTCGGCGACCAGCACAAGCGCGACCAGCCAGGCCACCAGGAAGCCGATGGAGTAAAGGAAGCCGTCGTATCCGGACAGCGCGATCGCACCGGCGATGCCGAGGAAGGAAGCTGCCGACATGTAGTCGCCGGAGATGGCGAGCCCGTTCTGGAACCCGCTGAATTCACGTCCGCCGGCGTAGAAGTCCGTCGCGTCCTTGGTCCTGCGGCCGGCCCACACCGTGACGCCGAGCGTGAGCAGGACGAAGACCGAGAACAG
Source organism: Streptomyces sp. (assembly GCA_035556995.1). Lineage (GTDB taxonomy): Bacteria > Actinomycetota > Actinomycetes > Streptomycetales > Streptomycetaceae > Streptomyces. The sequence continues at coordinate 4,279 of DATMEI010000855.1, read as the reverse complement.
TGAAACGATCAGAGTGCGGTGCTGACTCGCACCCTCGGCCGCAAGCTGCAACTGCCCCGAGGCCAGTGACTGAGTGAGGCTCATGCTTCACCCTCCAGTCGGTTCTTGATGGCGCTGGCCTTGGGGTCGAACTTCGCCGCGGCGAAACGGGAGTACCACACGGCGATCAGGAAGGTGGAGAGGAACTGTGCCAGCCCCAGGACGAACGCCATGTTGATGCTGCCGACCACCTTGGTGGCCATGAACCCGCCGGCGTAACTCGACAGCAGGACGTACAGCAGGTACCAGGCGATGAAGCCGACGGTGAGCGGGAAGGCGAAGGATCGGTAAGTGCTGCGCAGCTCGCCGAACTCGGGGCTCTCCTGCACGTGCGTGTAGTCCGTGCCGTCGGGCGGGCCAGACCTCTCGTTGTCTGGTGCTGAGTCCACTTGAACTCCAGTCGATGTGATTGCGCGGTGTGGAAAATATGCAGGTCGGAGTGTGCTTACTAGCAGTCCGGTGCGGCGCATCGTAGATCTTCACATGGCCCGTGCAACAGGGGTCGGTCGTTGAATAACGAAAGGGTTACCAGCGACAAACCAGGTCGATCTTCAGGAATCCGTTGCCGAGCAGCTCCGGACAACGCTAAGTTCCCAGCTCTGTGGTCAATTTCGGACGACATGGAGACCCCATGGATTCACAACCTTCCAGACGGTGGCGCAAGATAGCGATGCCGCTGGGACTGGTTCTGACCGCTTCCCTCGGGTTGGCGGGAGCTGCCGTGGCCAGTGGCCAGGACGCACCTTCCTCCTCGAAGAAGGACGGCGAGAAGCTGAGCTACGTCGTCAACACCGAGGCGGATGCCGGCACGATCAAGCGCGTGAAGAAGGAGATAGCGAAGGCTGACGGCAAGGTCGTCACGGCGTACGAGCAGATTGGCGTGATCGTCGCTCACTCGGCGAACGCCGAGTTCGGTGACACGATGCGCGCGGTCAAGGGCGTCGACACGGCGGGCGCGACCCGTACCGCCCCCCTCAAGGCCGCCGGCACCACGGACGTGGGCAAGCCGAAGTACGTGGAGGTGCCCAAGTCGGCCACGGGCGCCCAGGCGCGGGCCAAGGCCGAGGCGGAGGGCAAGGAGCCCCTCGAGTCCCTGCAGTGGGACAAGCGGACCATCAGGGCCGACAAGGCCAGCAAGATCAGCGAGGGCAGCAAGGACGTCACCGTCGGCGTCATCGACACGGGTGTCGACGACACGCACCCCGACCTCAAGCCCAACTTCGCGGCGGACCAGTCCGCCAGCTGCGTGGGCGGCAAGGCCGACACCGACCCGGGCGCCTGGCGTCCGTTCGACCCGGCGAACGACTACCACGGCACCCACGTCGCGGGCATCGTGGCCGCCCCGCGCAACGGAGTCGGTGTCGCCGGCGCCGCTCCGGGTGTGAAGGTCGCCTCCCTGAAGGTCTCCGAGGAGGAGACTTCGCTCTTCTTCACCGAGGCTGTCGTCTGCGCCATGGTCTTCGCCGCCGACCACGGCGTCGAGGTGACCAACAACAGCTATTACACCGACCCTTGGCTCTTCAACTGCAAGGACCACAAGGACCAGCAGGCCCTTCTGGACGCGGTGAGCCGGGCCACGAAGTACGCGACGGACAAGGGCGTCACGCACGTCTCCTCGGCGGGCAACTCCTCGCACGATCTGGCCGCGAGCGAGATCGTGGACGACACGAGCCCCAACGACAGCAAGCCTGTCGAGCGCACCGTCGATCCTGCTGAGTGCCCGGACATGCCGAGCATGCTGCCCGGGGTGACCTCCGTGTCCTCCACCGGCGCGGAGGACGGCAAGTCCTACTTCTCCAACTACGGCCTCGACGAGGTCGATCTGTCAGCGCCGGGCGGTGACCGCCGCTACCAGACGCCGGATGAGCCGGCCAAGGACGGCGGCATCCTGTCCACGATGCCCGAAGGCGACTACGCCTATCTGCAGGGCACTTCGATGGCCGGGCCGCAGGTCGCGGGTGTCGCCGCGCTCGTCAAGAGCAAGCACCCCGAGTCCACCCCGAAGGAGATCGCCTGGCGTCTCAAGGCCCAGGCGAAGAGCGTGACTTGCCCGGAGGCGTACGACCCCGACGGCAAGGGCACGTACGAGGCCGACTGCACCGGTCTCAAGGGCAACAACAGCTTCTACGGCCACGGGATCGTCGATGCCCTCGCGGCCGTCAAGAAGTGACGGAGCACGCAGAAACACAACCTCGGGAACTGCAGGAACGCTGAACTGCAGGAATCCTGAACGGCGGTGAAGCGGTCACCGACTGGCCGTACGGTCAGGAAGTGACTCGCTGAGCCGGCGGATCGGCCGGTGAGGGGCCGGGCTGCGCAGGCGGCCCGGCCCCTTCCGTGTGGTCTTCCTCAGGCCGCCAGCCAGGACCGCGGAAGACCCTTCCGGCACGCTCACGCCAACTGCGTGCCGACCGCAGATCGCGTCCGATCGCGGCGTATTCGTGGGTGGCGACCAGCAGCGGGTTGTAGGTCGCGATGTTCTTGGTGAGCCCGAAGACGCAGGGCTCGGTCTCCGGCGTGAAGGAGCCGAACAGCCGGTCCCAGACGATCAGGATGCCGCCGAAGTTGCGGTCCAGATAGCCGCCTTGAGAGGCGTGATGGACGCGGTGGTGCGAGGGCGTGTTGAAGACGAACTCGACGGGACGCGGCAGCTTGTCGATCCGCTCGGTGTGGATCCAGAACTGGTAGACGAGGTTCACCGAGGAGCAGAACGCAAGCGCGGCGGGGTGCACGCCGAGTGCGATCAGCGGCACGTAGAAGGGCCAGACCGTCCAGGTGGTCCAGGGCTGGCGCAGCGCGGTGCTGAAATTGAACTTCCGGCTGGAGTGGTGCACCACGTGGCAGGCCCACAGGATGCGGATGACGTGATGGCCCCGGTGCGACCAGTAGTAGAAGAAGTCCTGTGCCAGCAGCATCAGGAGCAGCGTCCACCACAGCACGGGGACCCGCAGCGGCGTCAGTTCGTAGATACCCGCGTAGACGGCCACGATCGGGATCTTCCAGAGCAGGTCGAAGACGAGGCTGCCCAGCCCCATTCCGATGCTCGTGGCAGCATCCTTGGCCTCGTATCCGGCGGCGTCTTCGTCCGGATGGAGGCGATAGCTCACGATTTCGATCACCGTGAGCAATACGAAGGCAGGTATCGACCAGAGTACGACGTCAGGCAACTGGGAGGGCATGTCAGCAAGGTAAGCGCGGACACGGTCTCCGGGAAGGGGTTGTTACCGACAAGTATGAAATGAGTGACCGTCAGCTTCTCCGCGAACGGACCGTCCCGCAGTCCGCACCACCACCCACCAGGAGAGTCCGGCGACGGCGGTACGGGCACGCGGGCACCAGGCCCTTCACCCCGAACCCGGCGCGTCCGCAGGAACATTGACGCTTCTTCGGCACTCGCCTGCACGCGCTGCCGGAGCTGTCAGTGCCGCACCGTAGTCTCTGTGACCATGCTCGAAGACCAGACGGCACGGCCCCACGAGCCGGCGGAAGAGACGGAAGAGTCCCCCCGCATCCCCGCTCAGTCACCCGCCGTCCAGTCGCCCCCCGTTCCCACACCCGCAGTCCCGTCACCCGCCGCCGGCCCCCGGAGCGAACCCGGCTGGCCCGAGGGATATCCGCAGGGGTATGCGGTGGTCGACGTGGAGACCACGGGCCTGGCCCGTGACGACCGCATCGTGTCCGCCGCGGTCTACCGTCTGGACGCCAAGGGCGACGTCGAGGACCACTGGTATTCGCCGGTCAACCCGCAACGCGATCCCGGCCCCACCTGGATCCACGGCCTCACCGCCGAAATCCTCGCCGACGCACCGCTGTTCACGGAGATCGCCGACGCGTTCGCCGACCGTCTCGCCGACCGCGTCCTCGTCGCACACAACGCCGTCTTCGACTGGTCGATGATTGCGCGGGAGTACGCGCGGGCGCAGCGCACACCTCCCGTACGGCAGCGGCTGTGCACCATCGCTCTGGCCAAGCAGCTCTCGCTTCCCCTGCCCAACCACAAACTCGAGTCGCTCGCCGCGCACTACGGAGTCGCGCAGCGGCACGCGCACCACGCCCTGGACGACGCCCGCGTGCTCGCCGAGGCGTTCCGCCCCAGCCTGCATCTCGCCGCCCAGCAGGAGGTGCGGCTGCCGCTGCTGGCGTGCAAGCCGCTCTCGGAATGGTCGGACGGGGCCACCGCGCACGACAGCACCGGAAGGGGTGGCTTCGGCGGCGGTGGAGGCCGTCGCGGGTTCGGCGG
>DATMEI010000854.1:0-13663 GCA_035556995.1 Streptomyces sp. | reverse complement strand
ATCTTCCCGCCCACGATCTACGTCGACCACCTTGAACGTGGAGAGCGCGAGGAGCGGATCCGCATCTGGGCCACCGCGAACGGCGAGCCCAAGAACTGGTCTTCGCGGCGCACCCTGGACCCCGAGGGCCTGCGCGTGGGCTTCCGTCAGGAGGTCTCCACCCCGCCGGTGGCCGCCATGGGCGGCGCCTGGGTCATCGAGCCGCTCCCGGACGGCGGGTCACGCATCCGGCTGCTGCACGACTACCGGGCCGTGGACGACGACCCGGCCGGCCTGGAGTGGATCGACCAGGCGGTCGACCGCAACTCCCGGTCCGAGCTGGCGGCTCTGAAGACGAACGTCGAAGCCGCGCACGCAGCCGAGGACTTGACCTTCTCCTTCGAGGACAGCGTCCAGGTGGACGGTTCCGCGAAGGACGTCTACGACTTCATCAACGAGGCCGGCAAGTGGGCCGAGCGGCTGCCGCACGTGGCGACCGTACGGCTCGACGAGGACATGCCGGGCCTGCAGACCCTGGAGATGGACACCCGCGCCAAGGACGGCTCGACCCACACGACGAAGTCGTACCGGGTGTGCTTCCCGCACCAGGGGATCGCCTACAAGCAGGTGACGCTGCCCGCGCTGATGACCCTGCACACCGGTTACTGGACGTTCGCCGAGAACGAGGACGGAGGCGGCGTCACCGCGTCCTCTCAGCACACTGTCGTCCTCAACACCGACAACATCGCGAAGATCCTCGGAGACGAAGCGACCGTCGCCGACGCCCGCGAGTACGTCCACTCGGCTCTCAGCAACAACAGCAAGGCCACGCTGGGACACGCCAAGGACTACGCGGAGAAGAAGCGCTGATCATGACGTCGAACTCCGCGGGAGGCGGCGCCGGGAGCGGACCGGCCCTGGACGCCGAGGTGGTCGTCGTGGGGGCCGGCCCGGTCGGGCTCCTGCTCGCCGGTGAACTGCGCCTCGGCGGTGTCGACGTGGTCGTGCTGGAGGAGCGTGCGACGCCCGTCGAGGAGTCGCGGGCCTCCACCCTGCACGCACGGACCATGGAGATACTCGACAGCCGCGGTCTGCTGGAGCGCTTCGGGGAGCTGCCGAACCAGCCCCGTGGCCATTTCGGCGGTATCCCCCTGGACCTGACTCTTCCCGGCACTCCGTACCCGGGCCAGTGGAAGGTGGAGCAGCCGCGCACCGAGAAGCTGCTGCAGGAGTGGGCGACGTCCCTCGGTGCGCGTGTGCGGCGGGGCCACACCGTCCGCGGGCTCACCGACGAGGGCGACCATGTGGTGGCCGAGGCGGAAGGGCCCGCGGGTCCGGTGCGGTTACGTGCCGCTTACGTGGTGGGCTGCGACGGGGAGCACAGCACCGTAAGGCAGTCGGCCGGGATCGCCCTGCGCGGGACGGATGCCCGGCACGAGCTGCTCAGGGCCGACGTGGACGGTATCCGGATCCCGGACCGGCGCTTCGAGCGTCATGAGGGCGGGCTGGCCATCGCAGCTCGCCGTCCCGACGGGGTCACCAGAGTCATGGCACACGCCTACGGCATGCCGCCCCGTGAACGGGGCGGCAAGGCACCGGAGTTCACCGAGGTGGCCGAGGTGTGGCGCACCGTCACCGGTGAGGACATCAGCGACGGCACCCCGGTGTGGACGAACGCCTTCGGCGACGTGAACCTCCAGGCCGACAGCTACAGGACCGGCCGAGTCCTGCTGGCGGGGGACGCCGCGCACCAGCAACTGCCCGCAGGCGGACAGGCGCTCAACCTGGGTCTGCAGGACGCGTTCAACCTCGGCTGGAAACTGGCGCTCGCCGTCCGGGGCCTGGCCCCGGACACCCTGCTCGACACGTACCACGCCGAACGGCACGCCGCTGGCCGCCGGATCCTCGCGAACATCAGGACGCAGGCGATGCTGCTCCTCGGCGGTCCCGAAGCGGACGGGCCGCGCGCCGTGATGACCGAGCTGATCGCTCAGGAAGCGGGCGTACGCCGCAGGTTCGCCGGGGTGATCTCCGGGCTGGGCGTGCACTACGAAAACGGCGACGGCGACATCCGCACCGGTGAGGCGGCTCATCCGCCACCCGGAGCGCCGTTCCCCGTGCTGTCCCTTTCCACGGCCGACGGGGGACGGACCACCAGCGCCGCCCTGCTGCGTGAAGGCCGCGGACTGCTGCTCTCGCTGGAGGCCGGTGACGCCGGTGACGCCGGTGACGCCGGTGACGCCGGTTCCGCCGGTGAGCAGGCGGAGCAGGCGGAGCAGGCTGCTGCGGCTGCCGGCCCCTGGAAGGGCCGGATCACGTACGTCTCCGCCGCACCGGATCCCGTCGCACCCGTGTACGGGCCTGCCACCGGAGACGGCCAACCAGCCGTCCACGGCGCGCTGTTCCTCGTGCGCCCGGACGGCCACGTCGCATGGGCCGGGTCCGGCGGCAGTACGGACGGCCTGACGGAGGCTCTGCACCGCTGGTTCGGCCCACCGGGCACCTCATGACCGCGCGGCCTCTGCCGCAGTACGCCGTACCGCACCTCTCGACGCCCGACAGGAGACAACTGTGAAGGGAATCATCCTCGCCGGAGGCCACGGCACCCGGTTGCACCCGATAACGCTCGGCATCTCCAAGCAGCTGCTGTCCGTGCACGACAAGCCGATGATCTATTACCCGCTCTCGACGCTGATGCTCGCGGGCATCAGCGACATCCAGATCATCTCCTCCCCGGACGACTTGGGCGGCTTCCGGCGTCTCCTCGGCGACGGCTCGCAACTCGGGATCTCCCTGAGCTACGCGGAGCAGGACAAGCCCCGTGGGCTCGCGGACGCGTTCCGCATCTCCGCCGGCCATGTGGGCGACGACTCGGCCGCACTGATCCTCGGCGACAACCTTTTCCAGGGCTACGGGTTCAGCGACATCCTTCAGGAGCAGGCCCGCGGCGTGGACGGCTGCGTGCTGTTCGGCTACCCCGTGAGCGACCCCGAACGCTATGGCGTGGGCGAGACCGACGGGCGGGGCAACCTGCTGTCGCTGGAGGAGAAGCCCGCCCGGCCGCGCTCCAACCTCGCCATCACCGGGCTGTACTTCTACGACAACGAGGTGGTCGAGCTCGCCCGGGACCTGGAGCCGTCCGCCCGGGGCGAGTTGGAGATCACGGACATCAACCGGATCTACCTTGAACGCGGCAAGGCGAAACTCGTCGAACTGGGCCGCGGCTTCGTCTGGCTCGACACCGGTACCCATGACGCCCTGACCGCCGCCGGCCAGTACGTACAGATCCTGGAGCACCGGCAGGGGATTCGTATCGCGTGCCTGGAGGAGATCGCCTGGCGCATGGGTTACATCGACCAGGACGCGTGCTACCGGCTGGGTGCCCAGCTCTCCAAGTCCCCTTACGGGCAGTACGTGATGGACGTCGCCACAGGCGGCCGCACGCCGGCGGAGCCCGTCGGGCCATGAAGTCCGGGAGGTCCGTGACGCCCGCTCCGGGTGCACGAATCCCCGTCCCCCATCCCCCGTCCCCGGTCGATGAGCGGAAGTCTGCGGGAAGTTGACGAAAGTCTGACGCGGAATGTCTTGAATCCGGACACCCCGCAGAAGACGCTCTGAAGCGGCGGCCCCCGTTCGGCGGAAACGCAGAATGCGGCCGCATTCGCATGCGTGCAGCGTGTCGTTCCGTGCCCTTCGAAAGGGACCCGCACCGCGGGCCCCGGAATGGAAGTACCGTGCCCTTCCTCTCCCCTGAAGACGGATACCTGCGGGTATTCAATATCTTCGACACCGACACCGACGAGAATCAGCGCGGCCTGCTGGAAGCCATGTGCAGCATCATCGACAACGCCGACTACCCGGGCTGGGTGTGCTCCACGGCGCACAACGGTCTGGAACGCCGTGGCGTGGCCAACATCGTTCAGTGGAAGTCCCGGGAGCAGCTCGAGGCCCGCTACGCCGGTGAGGCTTTCCGCCACAAGACGGTGCCGGAGTTCGACAGCATGGCGACGAGGGTGCAGCTGCTGCAGGCGGAGGTCGTCTTCTCCCAGCTCCACCCCGAGCTGAAGGCTCCCGTGGAGATCTCAACGGACCGCGACGACTACACCGTGCTGATGATCCTGGAGTCGGAGCCGGAGAACCAGAAGGAACTAGTCGACACCATGTCGCAGCCCGACGAATGGCTGCTGGACGTGCCCGGTTACCGCTCCCACACCATCATGCGCGGGCTGAACGGCTCGTTCCTCGTCAACTACGCGCAGTGGGACAGCAGGGAGCACTACGACGCGTTCCACACCCTTCCCGAGGAGGAGCGCCCCCAGTACGTGCAGCGGACCCGGGCGAGGGCCCGCTCGCTGGCGACCTCACGCTGGGCCAACACCTTCGCGGTGGCGCACAGCCGCTCCGCGGACACTGTCTGACCGGAAGGCGTGCCTGTACCTGCGCGCACCCGGAATTCGGATTCGCGCAGGGAATTGACACAGGCCTGACCCGGGGTGACTTGAGTTCGATCTGACGGTCGACAACCCTGTACGGAGAGCCGCAGAGGCGGGACGGGCCCGTCGCATTCTTCCGGCAGTCGAATTCCGTACGCCGCACCTCGCGCGGAACCTCACGGTTCGCGCCCGGAACGCCGAGCCTTCGCACTCCCGAATTGGAGCCGACGGAGCGCCCGTCAGGAGTTCCTGCTCAGCACGGTCCTGTACGCACGACGGATCAAGACGAGAGTCAGTTCAGAATGCGCTATCTGTTAACCACCATCCCCGGCACCTCACATATGCTGCCTCTGGTTCCGCTGGCGCACGCCGCTCTGGCTGCGGGCCACGAGGTGCTCGTCGCCGGAAGCGGGCCCGCGCTGGAGGTGGCCTCCTCGGCGGGTCTGCACACCTTCGCGACGGACGACGGCAGTTCGGCGGAGCAGTACCGGGAACTCGGCCGGGTCATGAGCGGGACCAGCCGCGGCACCGACCTCCCCGACTCCGAACTGGTCGCCTACTTCGGCTCCGTGTTCGGCCGCATCGGTGAACTCATGCTGGACGGCCTGACCGAGGCGGCGTCCGACTGGCGCGCCGACGCCGTCGTCTACCCGCCGCCCCACCCGGGAGGGCTGTTCGCCGCACGCGCCGCAGGCGTCCCCGCCGTCCTGCACAACCTCGGGATCCGGCGCCCCACCTTCGGCCCCGCCGTCGCCTCCATGGAGCCCGCTGCGGAGAAGCGGGGAATCACCGGCTCCCGTGAGGCCGACGTACAGATCGACATGAACGCTCCGTCGCTGGAGAACCGGGTGCAGGGGCCGGTGGAGGGAAACACCGTCCCGCACACCCTCCCGATGAGGTACGCCCCGTACAACGGCGGTGGTGAGCTGCCGCGCAGGCTGATGAAGCGCGGTCGGAGACCGCGCATCGCTGTGACGCTGGGGTCGCTGCCCTCGACATACGGCGAGGGCGAGACCCTCCGCGACATCGTGCTGGCCACCGCGGACCTGGGCGTCGACCTGGTCGTGGCAACCGGCGGCGTCGACGTGCCGGCCATGCCGTCCCCGCTGCCCCGGCACGTGACGCTCCTCGACTGGGTGCCGCTGCGCCCGCTGCTGGAAACCTGCGACGCGCTGATCCACCACGGCGGCCTCGGGACCATGTACGCGGCCTTCCACGCGGGCGTGCTCCAACTCGCCGTCCCCGAGCCCGGAACCGACGCGGGACCCAACGCCGCCATGCTCGTCGACCGCGGTGCCGGACAGCGCCTCGACCTCGGCGATCTCACAGTCGGAGCCGCCGCCGGAGCCCTCAGCGACCTGCTCGGTGACCCGGGCTACCGGAAAGCGAGCGAGGAAGTGGCCGCGGAGATACGGGAGATGCCCGCTCCCGGCACGGTCATCGGCCGGCTGAGTGAGCTGTGCGCGGGAGGCGCGGTATGAGGATTCTGGTCACCGGAGGCGCCGGGTTCATCGGCTCGCACTACGTGCGCTCCCTGCTGGACGGTACGTACACGGGCGGGGAGGCCGCCGACGTCACCGTCGTCGACAAGCTCACCTACGCGGGCAACCTCGCCAACCTGCCCGCCGGAAACGGCCGGTTGACCTTCGTACGGGGCGACATCTGCGACATGCGGCTGCTGCGCGACGTGCTGCCCGGACACGACGCGGTGGTGCACTTCGCCGCCGAATCGCACGTGGACCGCTCCGTCGACTCGGGCGCCGACTTCGTCCGTACGAACGCGCTGGGCACCCAGACGCTGCTGGACGCCGCCCTGCACACCGGGGTGACGCGGTTCGTGCACGTCTCCACCGACGAGGTGTACGGCTCCATAGCCGAAGGGGCCTGGACCGAGGAGTGGCCGCTGCTGCCCAACTCCCCCTACGCCGCGTCCAAGGCGTCCTCCGACCTCATAGCCCGCTCGTACTGGCGCACACACGGGCTCGACCTGTCCGTCACCCGCTGCTCCAACAACTACGGGCCGCACCAGCACCCGGAGAAGCTGATCCCCCGCTTCGTGACGAACCTGCTGGAGGGCACCCCGGTGCCGGTCTACGGGCAGGGCCTCAACATGCGCGAGTGGCTGCACGTCGACGATCACTGCCGTGCCATTCACCTGGTGCTCACCCGGGGCGGGGCGGGCGAGATCTACAACGTCGGCAGCGGCAACGAACTGCGGAACATCGACCTCGTCGACCGCATCCTCGAACTCTGCGGCGCCGACCGGTCGATGGTCCGCCACGTCACCGACCGCAAGGGACACGACCTCCGGTACTCGCTGGACGACAGCAAGATCCGCGAGCAGCTCGGCTACGCGCCGCGAACACCGTTCGAAGAGGGCCTGAGCAGCACCGTGGCCTGGTACCGCGACAACCCCGGCTGGTGGAAACCGGTCAAGCACCCCGCAGCCGCTGCCGGTCCCGAGCCCGCCGCTGCCGGCCCCGAACCCGCCGCTGGCGGTCCCGAGCCCGCCGCTGGCGGTCCCGAACCCGCCGCCGCACAGGCCCCGGCCGAGCCCGCCCTCTGACACTCGACGCAGGAGGAACTGATGGACACGGACGTCATCGTCGTAGGTGCCGGCCCCGCCGGTCTCATGCTCGCCGGTGAACTCCGCCTGGGCGGGGCACGGGTCGTCCTCACCGAGAAGCTGCGGGAGCCCACCGGGCAGTCCCGCGGCCTGGGATTCACCGCTCGCGCCATGGAGACCTTCGACCAGCGTGGGCTGCTGCCCCGCTTCGGGGAGCTGGAGACCAGCCCTCGCGGACACTTCGGCGGCGTGCAGTTCGACTACACGGTGCTGGAGGGCGGGCACTTCGGCGCCCGCGGCATCCCGCAGTCGCAGACCGAGGCCGTGCTGGAGGGCTGGGCGACGGAGCTGGGCTCGGACATCAGGCGCGGCTGGGAGTTCCTCGGACTCACCCAGCACGACGACCACGTGGAGATCACCGTCCGTACCCCCGAGGGGGAGGAGACGCGGCTGACGGCCAGTTATCTGGTGGGCTGCGACGGGGGCCAGAGCGCCGTACGCAAAGCGGCGGGGATCGGCTTCCCGGGGACGCCGGCGACCCGCGACATGTACCTCGCCGACGTCGAGACGGACGAACTCCAGCCGCGGTTCCTGGGTGAGCGCCTGCCGGAGGGCATGGTCATGGCTGCCCCGCTCGGCGAAGGGCTGCACCGCATCATCGTGTGCCCGCACAACACCACGCCTCGCGCCCGCGGAGAGGAGATCGGCTTCGCCGAGGTCGCCGACGCCTGGCAGCGGATAACCGGCGACGACATCAGCGGCGCCAAGGCTCCCTGGGTCAGCTCGTTCACCGACGCGACCCGCCTGGCGACGGACTACCGTCGCGGCCGTGTCCTGCTGGCAGGGGACGCCGCCCACATCCACCTCCCGGCGGGCGGGCAGGGGCTCAGCACCGGCATCCAGGACTCGGCCAATCTCGGATGGAAGCTCGCCGCCCAGGTGCGCGGCCGGGCCCCCGAGGGCCTGCTCGACACCTACCACGAAGAGCGGCACGCCGTGGGGGAGAGGCTGCTGTCCAACACCCGTCTGCAGGGTGCTTCCTTCCTCGGCGGCGAGGAGGCGGAGCCACTGCGTGAGCTGCTGACAGAGCTCCTCGCCTACGACGACGTGAAGCGTCATATCGCGGGCCGCGTCAGCCACTTGGACATCCGCTACGACACCGGCCCCGGCAGCCATCCGCTGCTCGGCCGCAGCCTCCCCGCACGGAACTGGCGTACCGCGGCCGGGAAGACGACCACCGCCGAGCTGCTGCACTCCGGACAGGGCGTCCTGCTGGACCTGCGCGCGGAGCGGCCCGATGCTGCCGGAACGCCGCAGCTCGCGGACGCCGCCACCGGATGGAAGGACCGGGTCACGACGGTCACCGCCGTGCCGGAGACCACCGGCGAGGCCGACCCGCTCACGGGAACCGGCGCCCTGCTCGTCCGTCCCGACGGCTATGTCGCATGGGCCGCGGGAGTTTCAGAGACCGGCGCGGGGGCGGCTTCGCCCGACGCCGCGCTCCGCCGCTGGTTCGGTCCGCCCGCGACGGACACGCCCTGACGCCCCGGCAGGCCGGGGCGGCCGCACGTCACTCACAGCACGCGGAAGAGAACACACACCACTGATGCGTACCAGGAGACACACCGCATGACGACTCGCGTATGGGACTACCTGCCGGAGTACGAGCAGGAGAAGAACGACATCCTCGGGGCCGTCGAGAAAGTCTTCTCCTCGGGTCAACTCGTGCTCGGTGAGAGCGTGAGCGGCTTCGAGGACGACTTCGCCGGCTACCACGGCGTGCCGTACTGCACCAGCGTCGACAACGGCACCAACGCCATCAAGCTCGGCCTCGAAGCTCTGGGCGTGGGTCCGGGCGACGAGGTGATCACCGTGTCCAACACGGCTGCTCCCACTGTCGTGGCGATCGCCGGCACCGGTGCCACCCCGGTCTTCGTCGACGTGCGCGACGGCGACTTCCTCATGGACACCGACCAGGTCGAGGCAGCCGTCACGCCCCGCACCAAGGTTCTGCTGCCCGTCCATCTCTACGGCCAGTGCGTCGACATGGACCCGCTGAAGCGCATCGCGGACAAGCACGGCCTGAAGATCCTCGAGGACTGTGCGCAGTCGCACGGCGCCCTCCACCACGGCCGTACGGCCGGAACCATGGGCGACGCCTCCGCCTTCTCCTTCTACCCGACGAAGGTGCTCGGCGCCTACGGCGACGGCGGCGCGGTCGTCACCGCCGACGAGGACATACACAAGGCCATGCGCCAACTGCGCTACTACGGCATGGAGAAGGTCTACTACGTGGTGCGCTCGCCGGGCCACAACTCCCGCCTGGACGAGGTCCAGGCGGAGATACTCCGGCGCAAGCTCACCCGTCTCGACACCTACATCGCCGGGCGCAACGCCGTCGCCCGCCGCTACGAGGAACAGCTCGGCGACCTCACAGGTCCCGGAGGGCTTCTGCTGCCGTCCACCAACGCGGGCAACTCGCACGTCTACTACGTGTACGTCGTCCGCCACCCGCGCCGCGACGACATCATCGAGGCGCTCAAGGGCTACGGCATCTCCCTCAACATCAGCTACCCGTGGCCCGTCCACACGATGACGGGCTTCGGGCACCTCGGCTACCCGAAGGGCTCGCTGCCCGTCACGGAGAAGCTGGCCGGCGAGATCTTCTCCCTGCCGATGTACCCCTCCCTCCCCGAAGACGTCCAGCAGAAGACCATCAGCGCACTGCGCGAGGTGCTGGCGTCCCTGTGACGCGCGCCGTCGTCGCACAACCGCCCAGCGGAAGGAAAGGCGGCACCACCATGCCGGAAGACATCGGTATCTACGACCTCGGTGACCTCTACGACGCCGTCTACACAGGACGCGGCAAGGACTACGCGTCCGAGTCGGCCGTCGTGGCGCGGCACATCCGCAGCGCCCTGCCCGAAGCCGCATCGCTGCTCGACGTCGGCTGCGGTACGGGCGGCCATCTCGGCCACTTCGCCAAGGAGTTCTCCCGCGTCGAGGGCCTCGACGTCGCGGAGGGCATGCTCGAGGTCGCCCGCCGGACCCTCCCCGAAGTGCAGGTGGGACACGGGGACATGCGTGACTTCCGGCTGGAGCGCCGTTTCGACGCGGTGGTCTCCCTGTTCAGCGCCGTGGGCAATCTGGCCGGCACCGCCGAACTCGACCGCACGCTCGAGACGTTCGCGCTGCACCTCGAGCCCGGTGGTGTCGCCGTCATCGAACCCTGGTGGTTCCCGGACAACTTCCTGCCCGACTACGTCGGCAGCAGCCTCCAGGAAGTCGACGGCAGGACGGTCGCACGCGTCTCGCACACCGTCCTCCACGACGAGGCCCACAGCCGCATGGACGTGCACTACGTCGTCGGCGACCCCTCAGCCGGCGTCAAGCACTACAGAGATGTGCACGTGATGTCGCTGTTCACCCGCCGCCAGTACGAGGAGGCCTTCGCCCGTGCCGGATTCTCCGTCGACTACGTGGCGGGCGAGTACGAGGGCAACGGGCTGTTCGTCGGCGTCAAGAACCCCGGCACAGCCGGGTGAAGCAGCGAGCCGGGAACGTCACGTGCGTCACGAAGAGGAGTGAGTGATCCGATGCAGGTACGCGAGCTGGAGATCGAGGGAGCGTTCGAGTTCACGCCCCCCGTCTTCAAGGACCGCAGGGGACTCTTCTCCTCCCCGTACCAGAACCACGTCTTCGAGAAGACCCTGGGCAAGCCCCTCTTCCCCGTACGACAGGTCAGCCACAACCTCTCCGAGCGGGGCGTGCTGAGGGGCATCCACTACACCGCCACGCCGCCGGGGTCGGCGAAGTACGTCTACTGCGCCAGGGGCCGGGTCCAGGACTTCCTGGTCGATCTGCGCACCGGATCGCCGACCTTCGGCACATGGCAGACCGCGCAGCTCGACCAGGACAGCTGCCGGGCCCTGTACATCCCCGTCGGTGTCGGCCACGCCTTCATGTCCATGGAGGACGGCTCGATGGTCACCTACCTGCTCTCAGGCGAGTACGTCGCCGAGAACGAACTGGCCGTCGACCCGCTGGATCCGGCCATCGGTCTTCCGATACCCGACGGTCTGGACCCCGTCCAGTCCGAGCGCGACCTGGCGGCACCGGATCTGGCCGAGGCGGAGAAGCAGGGGAAGCTGCCCGCCTACGCGGACTGCGCGGAAGTGGAGGCCCGGCTGTGGCCGTGAACCCGGAGAACCCGCCGCGCATACCGCGCGTCGTCGTGCTCGGCGCGACCGGCTTCGTCGGTTCGGCCGTTCTGCGTGAACTGGCGGGCATGCCCGTGCGGTTGCGAGCGGTCGCACGCCACGCCGCGCCGGTGCCGGAGGGTGCGCTCGCGGACGTCGAGGTGCACACCGCCGACCTCACCGAACCCGGCGCCATGACCGATGCGGTCGCCGACGCCGACGTCGTCGTCCACACCGTCGCCTACATCGCGGGTGCCTCGACGTGGCGGGTCAGCGACGGCGACTCGGCGGCGGAACGCGTCAACGTCGGACTCGTCCGGGACCTCGTCGCCGCCCTGCGCGGCACCGGACGCACCGGCCCGCCACCGGCCGTCCTTTTCACCGGTGCCGCCTCGCAGGTGGGCCCGCTCGACAAGGACGTGCTCGACGGCAGCGAACCCGACCGCCCGGCAGGCGAGTACGACCGGCAGAAGCTCGCAGCCGAACGGACCCTGCTCGAAGCTCACGCCGAGGGAGTACTGCGCGGCGCCTCGCTCCGGCTGCCCACCGTCTTCGGCTACGGGCCCAGGTCCACCGCACGGGACAAGGGCGTCGTCACCACCATGGTCCGCAAGGCACTCGCGGGCGAACCGATCACCATGTGGCACGACGGCACCGTCCGGCGGGACCTGCTCTACGTCGAGGACGTCGCCCGCGCCGTCGTCGCGGCCATCGGCCGGATGGACGAACTGGCTGGCAAGCACTGGCTGTTGGGCACAGGCGAAGGCCGTCCGCTGGGCCGCGTCTTCGAAACCGTCTCGCGCCTGGTCGCCGAGGAGACCGGCAAGCAGCCGGTGCCCGTCACCTCCGTCGAGCCGCCCGCGCACGCCGAGAAGGGCGACTTCCGCAGCGTCACCATCGACGCCACCGCGTTCCGTACGGTCACCGGCTGGCGTCCCGCCACCCCGCTCGAGGACGCGCTGCGCGCCACCGTCGCGTTCTGCGCCGCGGGCCGCGAAGGGGAGTTGTCGTGACGGGGACGGCCACCGCACTGCGTCCCCGCACCGACAGCTCCCTGCCCGAGCGCCTCGCGCTCTCCGCAGGAGCGACGGACGCCGGCCACGGCATGCGCACGGAGGACTTCCCCGCCTGGCTCGAAGGCCGCGCCCGCGCCCACCGGTTCGCGGTGAAGCGGGCACCTCTCGGCGAGCTCGACGGCTGGTCGTTCGCGCCGGGTACGGGCGATCTCGGGCACCGCAGCGGCCGGTTCTTCAGCGTCATCGGTCTGTCCGTCGGCGTCGACGAAGGGCCGTACCGGCACTGGGAGCAGCCGATCATCCTGCAGCCCGAATGCGGGATCCTGGGCATGCTCGCGAAGGAGTTCGACGGAGTCCTGCACTTCCTGATGCAGGCGAAGATGGAGCCGGGCAACCGGAACCTTCTCCAGATCTCTCCTACGGTGCAGGCCACCCGGAGCAACTACTCCAAGGTCCATGCCGGGGCCGCAGTGAAGTACCTGGAGCACTTCGCGGGGCCCGACCGTGGCCAGGTGCTCACGGACGTACTCCAGTCGGAGCACGGGTCGTGGTTCTACCGGAAGTCCAACCGCAACATGCTCGTCGAGACCCGTGGCGACGTGCGGCACGACGACGACTTCTGCTGGCTGACCCTCGGACAGATCGGTGAGCTGCTGAAGCTCGACAACACCGTGAACATGGACGCCCGCACAGTCATCTCCTGTTTCCCCATGGGCAGTCCGGGCCTCGGGGCGGGCGACGCGGACGCTCCGGGCGGAGCGGTGCACAGCGACGCGGAGATGCAGTCCTGGTTCACAGTCGAACGCTCCCGGCACGACCTGGACATCACGCGCATCCCGCTGGCGGACGTCAGGGGCTGGAAGCGCGAAGAGACCCGCATCGGACGCGAGGACGGCCGCTACTTCGACGTCGTCGGCGTACGGGTCGAAGCGGGCAACCGCGAGGTGACGGGATGGTCGCAGCCCCTCATCGAACCGGCGGGCACCGGCGTCGCCGCCTTCGTGTACCGGCGGCTGCACGGCGTCCCCCACGTTCTGACCGCCGCCAGGGTCGAGGCGGGCTTCCTCGAAACCGTCGAGCTCGGGCCGACCGTCCAGGCCACACCGGTCAACTGGGCACACGTGCCCGCTGCCGACCGTCCGCCCTTCCTGGACCTGGTGCAGAACGCGCGTCCGGAGCAGATCGCGTACGACGTGGTGCACTCGGAGGAGGGCGGCAGGTTCCTCAACGCGGAGAGCCGCTATCTCTTCGTCGAGGCCGACGAGATCCAGGCACCCGATCAACCGCCCCAGGGCTTCTGCTGGGTCACCCCGGAGCAGCTCAACGCGCTGACGGGCCATGGGCATTACGTCAACGTGCAGGCCAGGACCCTGCTGTCCTGCCTCAACTCCGGTTCCGTGCGCCTGTCTTCGGCCACGCCCGCTTCCCGCTCATCTGTCGCGTCCCCCGATCCCCGCGCTTCCGTCGTGC
>DATMEI010000853.1:0-5221 GCA_035556995.1 Streptomyces sp. | reverse complement strand
GTCTATGTGTTCGGCCTGGTCGCGGCCTGCTTCCTGGGCCTCGGGTTCGTACTGCAACAGGACGCCGCCGCCCGCGCTCCGCTCGCCGACATCCTCTCCTTCCGCCTGCTGCTGGACCTGATGAAGGTGCCGCGGTGGCTCCTCGGCATCGGCTTCATGGTGATCGGACAGCTGCTCAGCGCGGTGGCGCTGTCCATGGGGGACGTCTCGCGGGTCGCGCCGCTGCTGGCGACCAACCTGCTGTTCGCGATGGCCCTGGCCCGGCGGATCAGCGGCCAGCGGCTCGGACGCTCCGGCTGGGCCGGGGTGGTGCTGCTCAGCGGTGGGGTGGCCGCATTCGTGGCGGCGGGCTCACCGCAGGGCAGCGACGACGCCCAGATCGGCGCCCTCCGGCGCGGGCTGGTGCTGGGGTCCGTGGTGGCCGTGGCGCTGGTGATGGTGGTGATCGCGCGCCATCTGCGGCTCGCGGAGGAACCACCGTGGCTGGCCGCCGGCGCCGGCGTGCTCTACGGATTTCAGGACGCCCTCACCCGTGACGCCAGCGACATCCTGAGCGACTCCGGGATCGGCGGTCTGCTCACCGCCTGGCAGCCCTACGTCATCGTCACCTCGGCCGTGATCGGGCTGGTGCTCGTGCAGAGCGCCTTCGAAGCCGGGCCGCTGCGGCAGTCCCTGCCGGCGTTGACGGCGGCTGAGCCGCTGTCCGCGATCGCCTGCGGTATCGGCTTCCTCGGCGACACCGTGCGGATGACGCCGCTGGCGCTGATCGGGGAGGTCCTCGGCCTGGGTGCCGCGGTCGTCGGTGTGTTCATCCTCGGACGGCACCCGGCGATGCCCACCGGGACCTCGGGTCCGGACGACGACGAGCCGGCAGTCGACGACGACAGCGGGCAGGCGCGGGACCGCCGCTGACGGCAGGCGCGGGCGACAGGCGGCGACAGACCGCGGCAGGCAAGGCCGGGTTCAGCGCAGTTGCCGCCGCGAGGCTGTGCGCCGCCGCCGCTCCTTCCCCCGGTGGCCGGTTTCGCGGCGGTCCGTCCAGATGTCTGCGAGAGCGCAGGCAAGCGCCACGAGCACGAAGGCCACGGAGAGGACCAAGCCGTGCTGGTACGCCCCGGACCACGCGCCCGGGCTGCCGTCACCCGCATTGAGCCGCGCGAAGAAGAGCGACCCCACACCCGCGATGCCGACGGACGCGCCGATGCGCTGACCGGTCTGCAGCACGCCTCCCGCACTCCCGCCGCGCGCCACCGGAACCTGCGAAAGCGTCAGCGTCTGGTTCGGAGAGATGACGAGTCCGCAGCCCACGCCGGCCAGCAGCAGCGGCACCATCAGGAACCAGCCCGTCTCCCGTCCGGGCACCGCGTGCGCCGTGACGATGGTGCCCGCCAGCCCGACAGCTGTGAGTGCGAGCCCCCAGGCGACCAGGGGCCGCCCGTAGCGGAGCACATGCCGCCCGCCCAGTCCCGACGCGGTGCCCGAGCCCAGCGCGAACGGTGTGATGGCGAGCCCGGCCTGAAGGGCGCTGTAGCCCAGTCCGCTCTGGAGATAGAGCGTGGTGATGAAGAAGATCGAAGTGAAACCGGCGAAGTGGAAGAGGATCAGCAGACAGCCCAGCCAGTACGAGCGGATGCGGAACAGGGACAGGTCGACCAGCGGCTCCGAGCCCTTGCGCGGACAGCGGGCCTCCCATGCGACGAAGCACGCCAGCAGGACGGTCGCGGCGACGAGCAGCAGCCATTTGGCGTCGCCGCGCCACTGCTGTGACTGCACGAAGGGGAGCAGCACCGCCACCACCGCGCCGCCCAGCAGCGCGACACCGACCGGGTCGAGGCTCTGCTTGTGCCGCGTACCGGCGGAGGGTGTGTCCGGCAGCAGGCGCCTGGCCAGGAGGAGGCAGATGATGCCCAGCGGAAGGTTCACGTAGAAGACCCACCGCCAGCCTTCGGTGGCACCGGCCGCCTGGATCAGCAGCCCGCCCAGCAGCGGTCCGACGGCTGTGGAGACGCCGACGACCGTGCCGAACATGCCGAAGGCCCGGCCGCGTTCCTGCCCCGAGAACATCTGCTGGATCAGGGCGGAGATCTGCGGTGAGATCAGGCCGCCGCCCAGCCCCTGCACCAGCCTGGCCACCACCAGCCACATGCTCGTCTGGGCCGCTCCGCACCCGGCGGATGCCACGGTGAACAAAGCCAGACCCGCCATGAACACCCGACGGCGCCCGCGGGCGTCGCCCAGCCGGCCGGCGGGGACGAGGATCAGGCCGAACGCGAGCGCGTACCCGGACAGGACCCACTGCAGCTCTGACTCGGTGGTGTGAAGCCCCTCCCGGATGGAGGGCAGCGCCACGTTCACGATCGAGACGTCCAGCAGCGCCATGAATCCCGCCACGAGACAGACGGCAAGGGCCTTCCAGCGGCGGGTGCCGCCGTCCGCGGGGTCCCTGCGGGGAGATTCGTCAGCCACGAACGGGCCTCGCTTCAGCCACTGAGGATCCTCGCTCTCCCGTGCCGTGGTCAGGACTTGGACTCTCCCGGGTGCGCACGCCGTCCGGCGGCAGGCGCGGGCGCGGGTACCCCGCAGGACGGAAATCTGTCGCTTACGGGCGTGACGGGCAGGGCGGGCGTGATGGGCGGGGCGGGCGTGACGGGCGTACCGGAGTCCGCGTGGCTGCGCTCCCCGGCCCTCGGCATGACCACCCGGGCGGCGGAGCGGCGAAAGCCGGACAACCGCGGATCACGTACGTCTGAACTCTGGCCAAGCGGTCGCGGAGAGCGAAAACTCGGTCCTGTCAGAGCGGGGCGGGGCTGATGAGGAGACGGACGTGAATCCCGAGATCGACACCGGCAAGCCGCATTCGGCGCGCGTCTACGACTACTGGCTCGGCGGCAAGAACAACTACGAGGTCGATGCCGAAGCGGCAGAGCAGTTCGAGAAGATGTGGCCGGGAGTCCGGCAACTGATCGCGGCGAACAGGGCGTTCATGCACAGGGCGACGCGCCGTCTCGCCGCTGAGGAAGGCGTCCGGCAGTTCCTCGACATCGGCGCCGGCATCCCCACCGAGCCGAATCTCCATCAGGTCGCGCAGGGCACCGCCCCCGAATGCAGGGTCGTCTACGTGGACAACGACCCCATCGTCCTGCAGTACGCGCAGGCTCTCCTGCGCTCGACGCCCGAAGGCCGTACCGCCTATCTGCATGCCGACGTGACGGACCCCCGGGCGATCCTCGCCTCGGCCGAGGTGCGCGAGACCCTCGACCTGGACCGGCCGGTGGCCCTGTCGCTCGTCGCGCTGCTGCACTTCATCCGCGACGACGGGACCGCGCTCGACATCGTGCGGCAGCTGATGGAGCCGCTGGCCCCCGGCAGTTACCTGGTGCTCTCCCACGGCACCTCGGACACCGGCGAGACGGAACTGGCCGAGCGCGCGGCCGACTACTACCGCTCCAATGTCTCCGACGGACAGGCCCGTTCACACGAGGCGATCCTCGCGCTCCTCGACGGGATGGAGCTGCTCGAGCCCGGCCTCGTCCCCGTGACCCGGTGGCGTCCCGAGGGCGCAGGCCCCGAACTCCCCGATGACAAGGCGCTGATCCTCGCGGCAGTCGCCCGTAAGCCCTGAGCCCTGAGCCCTGAGCCCCGAGCCCTGAGCCCTGAGGCCCCGTGCCCTGACGGGGCCTCGGCCCGCAGCCATATCGTTGCTCTCTACATCTTGTCCGCCTGCGCGGCTGGATGCTCTCCTGTGGGCGCCCATTGGAAGTACACGATCGGCACGGGTACGTCGCAGCCGTAGGCAAAACGGAAGTCCAGCTCTCCTGTGCGATCGCTTCGATCAGCGCGGAGACATCTATGGCGGCTGCCTCGTCCCGGGATGAACGGCCTGTGCCCGGCCGGAAGTTCTTCGGGCATCCCCGTGGCCTTGCCACGCTCTTCTTCACGGAGGCGTGGGAGCGCTTCTCGTACTACGGCATGAAAGCCATCCTGCTGTTCTACATGTACGACCGCGTCGACGACGGCGGTCTGGGCATCGACAGCGGTACGGCCGCTTCGCTCATCGCCGTGTACGGGGCGTCCATCTACCTGGCCGCCATCGCGGGCGGCTGGGCCAGCGACCGGCTCTTCGGGGCGCGCCGCGCCACGCTCTACGGCGGGGTGCTGATCATGCTCGGCCATGTCTGTCTGGCACTGCCCGCCGGGAAGGCCGCGCTGTACTCGTCGATGGTGTTCATCGTCGCGGGCACCGGCCTTCTGAAGCCGAACATCTCCGCCTCGGTCGGCAAGCTCTACACCGCACAGGACGTGCGCCGCGACTCCGGATTCAGCATCTACTACATGGGCATCAGCGTCGGCGCCGTGCTCGCGCCGCTGGTCGTCGGCACGCTCGGGCAGAAGTACGACTACCACCTCGGCTTCGGCATCGCCGCGTTGGGCATGGCCGCCGGGCTCGTGGTCTACCTGCGGGGTGCACGCCACCTCAGCCCCGAAGACCTGCGGCCCGCCAATCCCCTGCACGTCCGCGACATCCGGACCCCGCATCTCGTCGGCCTGCTGACGGGAGCGGCTGCCGTGTTCGTGACGGTCGCGGCGGGGGCGGTCACCGGATTCCTCACCGCCGAGGGCGTCGTGAACGTCATCAGCCTGCTGGCGGTGGCTCTGCCGGTCGCGTACTTCACGGTGATGCTCCGCAGCCCGCGTACCACCGCGCTCGAACGTTCCAGAGTGCGCGCCTACATACCGCTGTTCACCGGGTCGGTCTTCTTCTGGCTGATCCAGGAACAGGGTGCCAGCGTGCTCGCCCAATACGCCGACCAGAGCACCGACTTGGACGCTCTCGGGTTCGGCATTCCGTCCTCCTGGTTCCAGTCGGCGGGATCGTTCGTGCTGATCGTCCTCACGCCCTTCTTCGCGGCACTGTGGATGCGTCTGGGGCGCCGGGCTCCGTCGACGCCGGTGAAGTTCGGCATCGGTCTGCTGCTCGCCGGGCTGTCGTACGTACTTCTCGTGCTGCCTGCCGCGCAGCCGGGAAAGAGCAGCCCGATGTGGCTCTTCGCGAGTTTCGCCGTCATCACGGTCGGCGAGATATGCCTGTCACCGATCGGCCTCTCGGTGACGACGAAGCTGGCGCCGGCGGCGTTCACAACGCAGATGATGGGCCTCTGGCTGGCGTCCAACGCGGCGGCCCAGGGCATCTCGGCCCAGGTCGTGCCGCTCTACAACCGTG
>DATMEI010000852.1:0-3822 GCA_035556995.1 Streptomyces sp. | reverse complement strand
GCACCGAGCATCGCCACGATCATGAAGGGGACGCCCAGCCAGACGTTGACGGCGACGACGGCGACCTTGGCCCAGACGGGGTCGCCCAGCCAGGGGACGCCCTCGATGCCGCCGCCGTCGAGCACCTTGTTGAGCAGGCCGCTCTTCTCGTTGAAGAGCATCTTCCAGGCGAAGACGGAGACGAAGGCCGGGATGCCCCAGGGCACGATCATCGCGATCCGGTAGAAGGAGCGGCCCCGGAAGCGCCTGTTGAGCATGACGGCCAGCGTCAGGCCCAGCACGAAGGTGAAGCTGACGCAGCCGACCGTCCACACGACGGTCCAGCCGAGGCGGTCCCAGAAGACGCTGTCGCTCAGGATCGCGGTGTAGTTGTCGAGCCCGGTGAACTTGTACGTAGCCGGTATGTGGTTGACGCCGATGGTGCGTTCGACGTTGGCCTCGTCGGCGTCCGTGAGCGACAGAAAGGCGCCGCGCACCAGCGGATACCCGATGATGAGGCCGATGACGAGGGCGACGGGGGCGACCATCGCCCACGCGTACCAGTGCCGGGCGATCGCCCTGCGCAGCCGCGGTCTTCCGGTGCCCTCGCTCCTCTTCCTCGCAGTCCCCCGCCCGTGACCGCCGGCGGCGGCGTTCCCGCCGCCTGCGGTCACGGGCGTCGACCGGCTGGTGGTCTCCACAGCCATGCCTCCAGCCCCGTCCCCTCTTACTTGTAGTCCTTGAGCAGCTTGCGGAACTCGTCGCCGGTCTTGTCCGCGGCGGCGTCGGGGCTGCGGCTGCCGGTGAGGACGGCGTCCATCTGTCCCCGTACCGGCTCGAAGAGGGAGTTGCCCTCCGCGATCCAGGGGCGCTGTACGGCCTCGTCCACGGCCGGCTTGAAGAACTCGACCATCTTGTTCTTACGGACCGAGGGCTTGTCGTAGACGGACTCGCGGGTGGGCAGCAGGCTCAACTCCTCTGTGGTGCGCTGCTGCACCTCGGCGGAGCTCATGTACTTGGCGAACTCCTGCGCCGTACGCAAGTTCTTGCTGCCCGCGTACACCGAGAGGTTCCAGCCGCCCTGCGGTGAGCCGCTGCCCTTGCTGCCGGCCGGTACGGGCGCGACGCCGAGGTTGTCCTTGTCGTCCTTGAACTGCTTGCCCTGCTGGGCGCCCGCGATGTCCCACGGGCCGTCGATGATCATGGCGACGTCGCCGTCCTGGAAGGCCTTGAGGCCGTTCTCCTGGCCGTCGCTGCTGTCGGTCACGGCGGCGCCCGAGTCGACGAGGTCCTTCATGGTGGCGAACGCCTTGCCGCCGGCGGGGTCGTCGACCGTGACCTTCTTGGAGGTCGGGTCGACGAGGTCGCCGCCCTCGCCGTACAGATACGGCAGGAACCAGTAGGGGTCGTCCCCGCGGAGGTAGAGCCCGGTCTTGCCGCTCTTGTCCTTGATCTTCTTCGCGGACTTCTTCAGCTCGGCGAAGGATTCGGGCACCCCCACACCGGCTTTCTTGAGCATCTTCTTGTTGTAGAAGAGGCCCAGGGTGTCGGTGACCTGCGGCACCGCGTAGGTCTTGCCTTCGAAACGGGTGCTGCCCGCCGCCGTCTTGAGGTAGTCGGACGGCTTGTCGATCGCGGGGGTGCCGTCCAGCGGTGCGAGGTAGCCGAGGTTGGCGAAGTCGGCCACCCAGGCGACCTCCGTGCGCATCACGTCGGGCGCACCGGAGTTGCCTCCCGCGGCGTTCTTGAACTTCTGGTTCGCGTCACCGAAGTTGACGTGCACGTACTTCACTTCGACCTTCGGGTGCTTCTTCTCGAAGTCCTCCGCGATCTTCTTGTACGTGCCCTTCTCCGCGTCGTTCGAGGTGTCCCAGTAGGTGACGGTGCCGGCTATCTCGCCGTTCGCGCCGCTGTCGCCGCCCTCGCTGTCACCGCCGCACGCTGTCGCCGTAAGTGCAAGCACCGCAGCCGCCGCGATGACTCCTGTGCCACGCCGCATGTCCCATTCCTCCCACGTGTGCTCCCCTCGGCCTCCGGCCTGGGGGGACCCCCGGGGCCTTGGACGGTCCCGGCTGCGGAGGAACGTAACAGCGTGGCGGAACTTACGAAAGACCTTGCGGCAAGTTTCAGCAAGACCATTTGCGGATCTTGCGCGCAGGCGCGGTGGGCAGCGTGTGATGCGGCCGGTACAGTCCACCCCTGTGACCGCACGGCTAGCTGACATCGCAGCACAGGCGGGGGTCAGCGAAGCGACGGTCAGCCGTGTGCTCAACGGCAAGCAGGGCGTCGCCGCGGCCACCCGTGAATCCGTCATGGCTGCTCTCGACGTGCTCGGATACGAACGTCCCGTCAAGCTGCGGCAGCGCAGCGCCGGGCTGATCGGACTGATCACTCCCGAGCTGGAGAACCCGATCTTCCCCGCCTTCGCCCAGGTGATCGCTCAGGCCCTCACACGGCAGGGGTACACACCGGTGCTGGCGACGCAGACACCGGGCGGCTCGACGGAGGACGAACTCACGGAGATGCTCGTCGACCGCGGCGTCGCCGGGATCATCTTCGTCTCCGGACTGCACGCCGACACCACGGCCGACATGCAGCGCTACGAGCGACTGCGCGGCCAGGGCGTGCCGTTCGTCCTCATCAACGGGTTCTCGGCCAAAGTGCAGGCGCCGTTCGTCTCCCCCGACGACCGCGCCGCGGTGCGGCTGGCCGTCACCCACCTCGCGGCTCTCGGTCACCGGCGTATCGGACTGGCTCTGGGGCCGGAGCGTTTCGTGCCCGTACAGCGGAAGATCGAGGGTTTTCTGCGCACGATGCACGAACAGCTGGGTCTGACCACGCAGCAGGCGCAGGAGTTCGTGCAGCACTCCCTCTTCACCCTGGAGGGCGGACAGGCCGCCGCCACCGCCCTGTTGGAGCGCGACTGCACGGCCCTGGTGTGCGCCAGCGACATGATGGCGCTCGGCGCGATCCGGGCTGCACGTCAACGGAGCCTGGAAGTCCCGCGCGAGGTCTCGGTGATCGGCTTCGACGACTCCCCGCTCATCGCGTTCACCGACCCGCCGTTGACGACGATCCGTCAGCCCGTGACGGCGATGGGCCAGGCCGCGGTCCGTGCGCTGCTGGAGGAGATCGGCGGGACGCCCGCTCCGCACAGCGAGTTCGTCTTCCTTCCCGAGCTGGTCGTACGCGGTTCAACTGCCGCTGTGCCCTAGGTCGCAGGGAGGACGAAAACGGCGGGATACCCGACCGAAGGATGATCGGCGCAACGGCCCTTTCTGGCAGACTGTCCCGCCATGGGGGCACCGACAACAAGGACCACACAGGTACGCCGACCGGCCGCTGCGACGCCCGAGAGGGAGGATCGCGAGCCCGGCAGACCGGAAGCCGAACCAGCTGAAAGAGGCGGCGGATCAGCCGTCGTGAGGCGGCTGCGTGCCGGGCGGCGGCCAAGTATCTGGTTCGAGATCGTTCTCATCGCGGTCAGTTACGGGGTGTACTCCCTCATCCGCAACGCCGTGCCCGAGCAGCGTACGCAGGCTCTGGACAACGCAGACTGGGTCTGGAAAGCGGAGCACCTCCTCGGCATCGCCGTCGAGGAGACGATCAACCACGCGGTCAACAGCGTCACCTGGCTCATCCTCACGATGAACTACTACTACGCGACACTGCACTTCATCGTGACCATCGGGGCGCTGGTGTGGCTCTACCGCCGGCACCCCGGCCGTTACGCCGCGACGCGCCTCGTCCTCTTCGCCACCACCGGCATCGCCCTGCTCGGCTACTACCTCTTCCCGCTCGCGCCGCCCCGTCTGATGCGCGGCGGCACCTTCATCGACACCG
>DATMEI010000851.1:0-16586 GCA_035556995.1 Streptomyces sp. | reverse complement strand
TTCGACGCTGCGGCGTGACGAAAGGCGGCGCTGCGGCCGGCTTCCGGCCGTAGCGCGCCTTGATGATGGAGGCCGTACGGGTGTCGAGGCGGCCGATGAGCCCGTCGAGTTCCTCCCGGCGCAACAGAGTCAGCACGGACTGCTCCGGCGAGGCCGCGGAGGTGTCCTCCAGCAGGTCGCCGAACTGCGTCTCGCCCTCTTCGTCGACCGACATGTTCAGGCTGACGGGGTCGCGCGCCCAGTCCAGCACGTCGACGACGCGCTCAGGCGTCGAGCTCAGCTCGGCTGCGACCTCTGCGGGCTCCGGCTCCCGGCCGTTCTCCCTGTTGAACTCGCGCTGGACGCGACGGATGCGGCCGAGCTCCTCCACGAGGTGGACAGGCAGCCGGATGGTCCGTGACTGGTCGGCGATCGACCGCGTGATGGCCTGCCGGATCCACCAGGTCGCGTACGTGGAGAACTTGAAGCCCTTGCGGTAGTCGAACTTCTCCACCGCGCGGACCAGGCCCGCGTTGCCCTCCTGGATCAGGTCCAGCAGCGGCAGCCCGCTCCGTGGATACCGCCGGGCGACGGCGACCACGAGTCGCAGGTTGGACCGGATGAAGACGTCCTTGGCGCGCTCGCCCTCGGCGACGATTGCTTCCAGCTCCTCGCGGGACGCAGTCGCACTTGCCGAGTCGGAGCTCTGCGGCTCCTCTTCCTGGTCCAGTATTCGGCGGGCGAACACCCCTGCCTCGATGGCGAGCGAAAGCTCGACTTCCTTTGCCGCGTCGAGCAGTGGCGTACGGGCGATCTCGTCGAGATACATGCCGACCAGGTCGCGGTCCGCGACTTCGCTGCCTGCGGCGCGAACACTGCTTGCCGTGTCAGTGACACCGGTCGCGGTGGCCTGACGACGGGCGACGGCACGGGTTGCCATGCGTGCTCCCTTGCGAGTGGACTCAAACTGGTCGGTGGCTGTGGTCGGACACTCTCCGGGTGCCCCCATCCGTAGGAAACAACGAGTGGAAACCGGACTAAATTCCCAGCCGCCGCGTCATTTTCCTGATCATGCAGTACCCTGTCCGGCCACCCGAAGGAGTCAAGGTGAGCGAGTCGTCAGAGGCACTGGTCAGAGCGGGCGTGGAGGAAGACCTCAAGGCACTGACCGACATCTACAACCACTACGTCCGCGAGTCGTCGGCCACCTTCGACACCGAGCCGTTCACACCTGAGGAACGGCGTGCCTGGCTGCTCTCTCACCTTGAAGACGGCCCGCACCGCCTATTGGTTGCGCAGCAGCTCCACATCGCCGAAAAGGACGCCGCGGGTACCCCTGGGATCGCGGGGAGCGACGGGATCGCCGGAAACGCGGGGAACGGCGGCCGCTCCGGCGCCGGAGTCAGAAGGAGCCCGTCCGCATTCGGCCAAGTTCTCGGCTACGCCACCAGCAGCCAGTTCAACCCCAGACCCGCCTACAGCACGTCCGTCGAAGTCAGCGTCTACCTGGCGCCCGAAGCGTACGGGCGCGGGATCGGCACGCTGCTCTACGAGCACCTCTTCGAGGTCCTGAAGGGCCAGGGCCTGCACCGGGCGTACGCGGGGATCACGGTGCCCAACGACGCCTCCGTACGCCTTCACCAGCGCTTCGGCTTCGAGCTGGCCGGTACGTACCGCGAGGCGGGCAGGAAGTTCGGCCGTTACTACGACGTGCAGCGCTACGAGAAGGCGCTGGGCCCATGACCTGAAGGTGGTCATGAGCCCAGCGCCGCAGCTCCCGCGCAGCCGGAGCGCCGATGCAGCTCCCATGCAGCTCCCATGCTCAGTGCAGCATCGCCGGAGTCCTGTCCGTTCCGTCCTCACCGGCACCCGTGCCGGCATCCGCTGCCCCGCCTGAGGCCACGTCGGCGTCCCCGCCGGCGGCGTCACCCGCGCCCTCGGCACCCCCGGTGCCCGCGTCCCGCGCCACCAGTTGTCCGCCGTGTCCCCGCGTGGTCACGAGCGTGCTCGCGATCGCGGCCGAGACCAGCAGGATGCCCACCGCCCACCAGATCGCCGTCGTGTACCCGTGCACCATGCCTTGCGACAGCAGCAGGCGCCGTGCCCCCTCACTCGTTGCGCCCGCCGCGCGAGCGTCGATGTAGGACGTGGTGGCGCTGGCGGCGATGGTGTTCAGCAGCGCGGTACCGATGGCGCCGCCCACCTGCTGTGAGGTGTTGACCATCGCGGAGGCGACGCCCGCGTCCCGCGGCTCGACGCCCGTGGTGGCCAGCGACATCGCGGGCATGAAGGCGGTGCCCATGCCCAGCCCCAGCAGCAGCTGCGCCGGAAGGATCAGCGTCGCGTACGAGCTGTCGACCTCCAGCCGGGTCAGGATCAGCATTCCGGTCGCCGCCACCGCGAAGCCGGGCCCCATCAGCAGCCGCGGCCGTACGCGCGTCATCAGCCGCGCCCCGATCTGGGTCGAGCCCGTGATCATGCCCGCGATCATGGGGAGGAAGGCGATTCCGGTCCTGACCGGGGAGTATCCCTTCACCACCTGCAGGTAGTACGTGAGGAAGAGGAAGAGCCCGAACATCGCGATCACGGCGAGGCCGAGGGAGAGGTAGACCCCGCCCCGGTTCCGTTCGGTGAGCACACGCAGCGGCAGCAGCGGAGCCTTCACCTTCGCCTCGACGGCCACGAACGCCCCCAGAAGCAGCACGGTCGCGGCGAACATCGCGATGGTGCCGCGGTCGCTCCAGCCGTGCGCCTCAGCCCGGGTGAATCCGTACACGAGCGCGACCAGGCCCAGGGTGGAGAGGACGACGCCGGGGATGTCGAGCGTCGAGCGGTTACGGGTCCCCGCCGGCTCGCGTATCACCAGCAGCGCTCCGACGGCGGCGAGCACCGCGAAGGGGATGTTGACGTAGAACGTCCAGCGCCAGTCCAGGAATTCGGTCAGTACGCCGCCGAGGATCAGGCCGATCGCACCGCCGCCGCCCGCGATGGCGCCGTAGATGCCGAACGCCTTCGCCCGCTCCTTGACGTCGGTGAACATCACCGCGAGGAGCGACAGCGCGGCCGGTGCGAGCAGCGCCCCGAAGACGCCCTGGAGCGCCCGGGAGCCGAGCAGTACGGCGGCGTTGGGCGCCGCGCCGCCGAGCGCCGAAGCGATCGCGAAGCCGGCCAGTCCCACGACGAAGACCCTTTTACGGCCCCACAGATCGGCGAGCCTGCCGCCGAAGAGCAGCAGCCCTCCGAAGGCGAGGGCGTAGGCGGTGATGACCCACTGCCGGTTGCCGTCGGATATGCCCAGGTCGGTCTGCGCGGAGGGGAGGGCGATGTTCACGATGGTCGCGTCGAGGACGACCATCAGCTGGGCGATGGCGATGAAGGCGAGAGCTGTCCAGCGTCTCGGATCGGGTGCGGCCTCGGAGCCGCTGACGGCGGCCGGCTGGTCTGTTTTCGGCATGGGCGTGCCTACCTCACGGTGCTTGGTGACGAGCAGTGGCGAATTGCGATGAGCAGAGACAAAGACTCATTTGTCCGATCGGAGGCACAGGTGTGCTGTGCGCCCCGCTCGGAGCGAATGCCGGTCGGTGGAGTGTCAGTCGGTCAGCTGGAGAGACGGATCAGGAACGGAAAGGACAGGAAGAACGGGAAGGACGGGACGGTCCAGGGCGGGCCCGGCGGCGGCCCGAGCCGCTCATGAAGGCGATCGGAGCTCCTCCAAGGTGGCTGCGTGGCCTGGCAGTTCGGACCTTGCCGGGGTTCGGAGCCCGTCGAGGAAGAGCTGCACATGACGGTCGACGAAACGTGCGATCTCGGCGCAGCCGGTGCCCGGCAACGGCCTGGTGAGCTGACTGATGGCCACCAGCAGGTCTCCGACCTCCACATCCGGCCGCAACTGCCCGGCGCGCTTGGCCCGGTGGATCAGTTCCCCGGCCAAGCCGTCCAAGCGCTCCCGTGCGGCGAGCAGTTGAGGATGTTCCCGGTCGAAGCCCTCAGAGAGCATGGGACACAGCGCGCCGATACGTTCCTCGACGGCGGCGAAGACGAAGTGCTGCAACGCCGAGAAGGCGTCGCTGACTTCAGCCGGTCCGGCCGCTTCCGCATCCGCCCGCGCCTCTCCCGGACCGGGCCGGCCCGACGCGGTGAGCGCGGCCTGTGCACGGTCCGAGATCCGTTCCGTCACGGCGAGCACGACGCCGTGTACGAGCGTGCCGCGGTCGGGGAAGTGCCGGTACAGAGTGGCGTTGCCGACGCCTGCGCGCCGCGCGATGTCGTCCAGGGGCGCGTCCGCCCCGTGGACGACGAACGCTTCGCGCGCCGCGGCGACGATCCGCTCCCTGT
The DNA here is from genome assembly GCA_035556995.1 of Streptomyces sp. Taxonomy (GTDB): domain Bacteria; phylum Actinomycetota; class Actinomycetes; order Streptomycetales; family Streptomycetaceae; genus Streptomyces. The sequence goes on along the minus strand of DATMEI010000851.1, from coordinate 12,272 downwards.
TACGGGCGGCATCCGCACGCGCCCTCGGAACCGCGCGCTCGACGCTCGCGGCACCGGCACCGGCACCGGCGCCTGTGGCGGTGCCGGTGGAGGCGTCTGTGCGGGTGGCGCCTGCGGTGCTGCCCATGGCCTCGCCCCTCGGTCGGTGTCGGCAGCCCCGGGCCGATCCGGGGAGAAGTTCCCCGCTTTGCCGGGACACAGGCGTAAACGGGGATGTTGTCCCCGGTTATTTCGCGCACCGCATGTGTTCCGCATCACAGCGATTGACCGGCGTCCTGGTAATTGATGAGCTGGAACAGGGTAGTTGCTCCTTCAACGACTTCTCACGAGGTCGGGGCACACGGGCATCTGCCCGTCGCCCTCCAGCACACGTAAACCGCACGTCATTTGGACAGGAGTTCGCTTCATGAGCACCCCGGCTCCGACCACCTCGGCACCGGTCAAGGTCGCCGTCATCTACTACTCCTCGACCGGGACCGTCGCCACGCTCGCCAAGGAGATCAACGACACCGCAGAGAAGGCGGGTGCAGAGGTACGGCTGCGCCGCGCAGCCGAGTTGGCGCCGCAGTCGGCGATCGAATCCAACCCCGCGTGGGCGGAGAACCTGCGCGCCACCGCCGACGTCCCCGAGGCCACGCCCGCCGACATCGACTGGGCCGACGCCGTGATCTTCGGTACGCCCACACGCTTCGGCAATGTCGCGGCCCAGCTCAAGCAGGTGCTCGACCAGCTCGGTCCCCTGTGGGCGGAGGGCAGGCTGGCCGACAAGGTCTACAGCGGATTCACTTCCTCCGCCTCGGCGCACGGCGGTCAGGAGTCGACGCTGCTCGCCCTCTACAACACGATCCACCACTTCGGCGGCCTGATCGCCGCTCCGGGTTACACCGACCCCTCCAAGTTCGTCGACGGCAACCCCTACGGCACCTCGCACACCGATGCCCAGGGCGCCAACCCCGTCGACGAGACCGCCCGTACGGCCGCGCGGGTGCAGACCGAACGCGTGGTCCGCATCGCCCGCGGAGTGAAGGCAGGGCTGGCCGCCGACTGACGGCCCCACGGCGAGAAGGGGCGGGACAGGGACGCGGCCTGGCCCTCAGCGAGGCCGAAGACCGCGCCCCGCCTGACCCGCCTGACCCGCCCGTCTCACACGCACCGCCGCATTGCCGCATCGCCGCACCCGGACCCCAGGGGGCGGCGATGCCGCGCAGCCGCACAGCCCCCTCGCGAGGCCCGTACCGACCGGGCATCCGGCCCCTCGCCGCCACTGGACTGGACCGATGAACATCCGCGCGGCGTCTGGTCCTCCACACGGCCCGCTGCAACGATGTCCGCTCCCGTACGCCCGGCTCCACGTCGCCCGTGTGAGGAGCACCCACGATGCAGCAGACGCCGCCGCAGCCGCACCAGCCCACCACCCGCAGACAGATCCTCGCCGGAGCCGGAGCGGCCGGAGCCGCGGGCGTCGCGGCAGCCTTCGGCCTCACGGCCGCAACAGCCGGCACGGCGCACGCGGCCGGAACGTACGACGAGGCACGTGCCAAGCGCGAGGCCCGCGCCACGCTCCGCCGCATGTCGCTGAAGGAGAAGATCGGCCAGCTCTTCGTCGTCGAGGTCTACGGCACGGAAGCGGACACCTCACACGCCAAGAACAAGGAGCTGTACGGGGTTTCGACACCCGCCGAGGTCGTCGCCAAGTACCGCCCCGGCGGGGTGATCTACTTCGACGCTCGCCGCGGACCCGACAACCTCAAGAACCCCCGCCAGATCGCCGGGCTCTCCAACGGCCTGCAACGCGCCGCTCTTCGCGCGGGCGCCCGCATCCCGCTCCTGGTCTCCATCGACCAGGAAGGCGGAAGCGTCGTCTTCCGGATGCTGGAGCCGGCCACGCAGCTGCCGGGCAACATGGCGCTGGCCGCGGGTCGTTCACGCGCAGACGTCCGCCGCTCGTCCGAGATCATCGGTACGGAGCTGGCCGCGATGGGCATCAACCAGAACTACGCCCCCGTCGCCGACGTCAACATCAACCCGGACAACCCCGTCATCGGAGTACGTTCCTTCGGCTCCGACCCCGAGCTGTGCTCCACGCTCGTCTCCGACTCCGTACGCGGGTACCACCGCGGTGAAGTCGCCAGCGCCGCCAAGCACTTCCCCGGCCACGGGGACACGGACGTCGACAGCCACAGCGGTCTGCCCGTGATCAACCACACCCGCGAGCAGCTGGAGACCATCGACCTCCCGCCCTTCCGTGCCGCCATCGCCCGCGGCGTCGACACGATCATGACGGCGCACATCGTCGTCCCCTCCCTGGACCCCAGCAAGGTCCCGGCGACGATGTCGAAGCCCATCGTCACGGACCTGCTCCGCGAGGAGCTGGGCTTCAGCGGCCTCATCGTCACCGACGCCCTCGACATGGGCGGCGCGACCGGGGACTTCCCGCCGGACATCGCCCCCGTACGGGCACTCCAGGCCGGATGCGACCAGCTCGTGCTCGCTCCGAAGACGGACACGGCACACGCCGCCGTGCTGAAGGCCGTCGAGTCCGGTGACGTTCCCGAGTCCCGGCTCGACGCCTCGGTGCTGCGCATCCTCGAACACAAGCTGCGCAACGGCCTGTTCCCGCGCCCGTACGTCGACGAGGCACGCGCGGAACGCGTCGTCGGCAACCGCCGTCACGCCGCGGACGCCGCCCGCATCACCGACCGCACCGTCACGCTCGTACGGAACGAGGGCAAGGCGCTGCCGCTCTCCGGCGAGGAGCGTTCCGTCCTCGTCACCGGCTGGGGAGCCGCCCAGGTGGCCGCCCTCGCCAGTACGGTCGGCAAGCGCGCAGGCCAGTCCGCCACCCCGCTGGAGACGGGCCCGACGCCCTCCGAAGCGAAGATCGAAGAGGCCACGGCCGCGGCCGGCGACCACGAGGTGACCGTCGTCCTGACCAACGCCGCCGCGTCGGCCAAGGACAAGGGCGCCGCGCAGGAGGCACTCGTCAAGGCCCTGATGAAGACCGGGACTTCGGTCGTCGCGGTCGCCGTGCGCAACGCGTACGACATCCGCCGCTTCCCCGACGTCCCGGCATACATCGCGACCTACTCCTACGGTGCCCTCTCCCTGTCGTCCGTCGCCGACGCGCTGTACGGCGACCTCAACCCCGGCGGGAAACTCCCGGTCGGCATCCCCACGCAGGACGACCCGGACGAGACGCTCTACGACTTCGGCCACGGGCTCAGCTACTGACGCGAACGCCACGCCACACGGCACCCCGCACGCTCCCTGAGGCAGCACCCCGTCCACATGGGCGGGGTGCTGCCTCGTAAGGGGTCGGAGGTCGACGGTCAGCGGTCAGGGAGAAGGGAGGAGGAAGGAAGGGAAGGACATTCGGCCCTTCTTCTGGTCCTCCCGGGCCCTCGGCGCCGTACGGCGGTCGCAGCAGGCTGTCCAGTGAGACCGGGCGTCGTCACGAGTCCGGACACCGAGGGCCGGCGCCCGTCCAGTCTTCGCCGTACCGCGTGGTTCAGGTTTCAGGGCCGTCGTCCTCCGGCTTTCAGAGCAGGGTGAAGCCGACACGAAAGCAGGAGGCACTCATGCGCCCCACCTCCTTCGCTGACGACGAGGTGGTCGAGAATCTTGTCCGCGATGCCTCCACGGCACCGTCCATGCACAACGCCCAGCCCTGGCGGTTCCGCTACCGGCGGGCCGACCACTCGATCATGCTGCACGCGGGCTTCGAGCGGGCCATGCCGGACGCCGACCCGCAGATGCGTGCCCTTCACCTCGGCTGCGGGGCGGCGTTGTTCAACCTGAGGGTCGCCGCGCAGAACGCCGGTTTCCGTCCTGTGGTGAAGCTGCTGCCCGACCCGGAGGACGAGCAGACGCTTGCCTCGGTGACGCTGATGGAGTCGGGCAACACCCTCGACCACGACGTGGCCATGCTCCACGGTGCGATCGCGGAGCGGCGCACGAGCCGCTACCCGTTCGCCGAGCGGCCCATTCCGACGCCCCTGGTGAATCTGCTGGTCGACCAGGCGCATGCGGAGGGTTCGAGGCTGGCCTTCCTCTCCGGCTGGCATCTGGCCCTCGTCCTCGACCTGATCGAGGAGGCCGAGCTGGGTGCGGAACACCTCGGCGACCCGGACGAGGAACGCTGGGTCCGTACGGGAGTGACCTCCCCGGACGCGACCGCAGACGAGCCGGAGATCGTGGACGGCGTCCCCGAATACGCCTTCGGACCGGGCAGGCGCAGCGGCAGGGCGCCGGTGCGCGACTTCGCCCGCGGCCGGGAGGTGAACGACCGGAGCTCGGCCGACTTCGAGCAGATGCCGCACCTGGGGCTGCTCTGCACCGAACATGATCACCCGGTGGACTGGCTGGTGGCGGGGCAGGCCATGGAGCGCGTGCTGCTGGTGGCGACCCGGGAAGGGCTGGCCAGTTCGTTCGCCACGCAGGCACTGGAGCGGACCGAACTGCGCTGGCTGCTGCGCGACCCCGTATGGGGCGCCGGTCCGGTACAGACGGTGATCCGGCTCGGCTACGGGCCGCTGGGGGCGCGCACACCGCGCCGTCCGGTGAGGGACGTGCTCGACATCGTTCCCTGACTCCCTGACGGACGGGGACACCCGGAGAAGGAGAAGGGCAGGCGCGAAGGGCAGGCGTGCGCTATTCGCGGCGGCTCCACCAGGGGCCGACCGCCGCCCACTCCCTCTCCCAGCCCCTGTCGCGCGCCGCGTCGAGGCGGCGCCGCGCGAGCCAGCAGCCGCTCCCGACGAGGAAGCAGGTTGCCACCGCGGTGGCGCTGCCCGCCGCAGCGCTCTCGCCCGCGATCTCGCCCGTGCCGGGGGGCGGCTGCCGCGGTACACCGCGGCTGTCGAGCCACACCGTGACCGTCGTACGTGCCGGTGTGCCCGCCTCGACCGGGGCCCGGGCCGTACGGGAGTGGCCGTCGGCCGACTGCCACTTCACCTCCACCGGCACCTTCGGGTTGCTCGACACGGTCGCGATGCCGTCCGTACTGGGTGCGTTCTCCGTCAGCACGGCCTTCGTGCGATGCAGATCCGACTGCTCGCGCAGGCTGTCGGCGAGCGCGTCCGAGGCCATCGCTCCGGTGACCGGGGCACTGATCGCCATGGCTGCTGCGGCTGCCAGCACCACCCACGCCTCGGCCCGGTCGGAGCGACGCCTGAGCGGATTGTTCCGCCAGCGCCACAGCCACTTCCTGGTCTTCATGTGCCGACTCCCCTCACCGGCGATGAACCGGCCACGGCAACCAAGTGACCCGTCCACGGCCGGGCAAGAGGGCCGAAGGGGCCACCACCCGGGGTACGGATGGCCTCCTCATGGCCCTGGTCGGGACCATTCGGCCCTATTCGGCCGGTGAGGCGGGGAGTGACGATTCGGACAGGCAGCTGCTACGAGCGGAATCACGAGGCCGGCATGAGCGATCTGCGCACGTTCTCCGAGCAGAGCCCCATCAGGGTTCTGCTGCTCGACGACCACGAGGTGGTACGGCGCGGAGTGCACGACCTGCTGGAGTCGGAGTCGGACATCGAGGTCGTCGGTGAGGCGGGAACAGCCGAGCAGGCCCTCACACGCGGTCCGGCGCTGCGACCGCACGTGGCTGTCCTGGATGTGCGGCTGCCCGACGGCGACGGCGTCACCGTCTGCCGTGAACTGCGCTCACAGATGCCGGAGCTGGCGTGTCTGATGCTCACGTCGTTCGACGACGACGAGGCGCTGCTGGACGCGATCATGGCGGGCGCGGCTGGTTACGTGCTCAAGGAGATCAAGGGCTCCGACCTGGTCTCAGCCGTACGCACGGTGGCGGCGGGACAGTCGATGCTCGACCCCGCGACCACTGCCCGGCTGATGGGCAGCCTGCGCGACCCGGAAGCACGCAAGGAGTCTCGCGGCCCCGTCCAGTTCGCGGATCTCTCACCACGCGAGCGGGACATCCTCTCCCTCATCGGTGAAGGGCTGACGAACCAGGAGATCGGCAGGCGCCTCTACCTGTCGGAGAAGACCGTCAAGAACCACATCTCGCGGCTTCTGGCGAAGCTGGGCGTGGAGCGGCGCGTACAGGCCGCCGTGCTCGCCACCCAGGCGCATGCGCAGGAGGAAGGGCGGCACCGCCCGCACTGACTGGGCACGCACCCTCCCCGCCCTCTTCTCGAGCGGTCCCGAGCGGGCGGTCACGGCTGGTTCCGGTGGAGTGGCTCAGCCACTTGACCTCCAGGCCTCCAGGCCGGTGAGCCAGTGTTGGGCCCGGTGGACAAGGGGCTCAGAGGCTCAGCCACTCACCCCGAGGTTCAGCCAGCGGACCTGTGCACGGGCACCCGCCATACGAGCCTTGTCCCGCCGCCGTCGGGCGTCTCCAGCCGCAGTTCGCCGCCGAGCCGCTCGGCGCGCTCCGTGAGGTTGTGCAGTCCGCTGTGCCGGGCCTCCGCGGGCATTCCGACGCCGTCGTCCGCGACGGACAGCCTGAACGTCCCGTCTGACGTCTCCGCGGACACCTCGACGATGCCGGCCCCGGAGTGCCGGGCCGTGTTGGACAGACCCTCACGCAGTACGGCCACGGCCTGGTCGGCGACCTCGGCCGGCACCTCCGTGTCGAGCAGCCCCTCCATGCGCAACGCGGGGGTGAATCCGAGGGCGGGCACGACGTCCTGCACCGCCTCCGTGATGCGGCTGCGCAGGCCTTCCCCGCCCGCGTCGGTGTCGTGCGCGCGCAGCCCGAAGATGGTCGAGCGGATGATCTTGATGGTGGCGTCGAGGTCGTCGACTGCTCTCATCAGGCGTTCGGTGGCTTTGGGGTGCTCGGCGAACCGCATGGCGCTCTGCAGGGTCATCCCTGTGGCGAAAAGCCGCTGGATCGCCAGATCGTGCAGGTCACGGGCGATGCGGTCGCGGTCCTCGAGCAGAGCGATCTGCTCGGCGTCGCGCCGCCTCTCGGCGAGCTCCATCGCGACGGCCGCCTGCGCGGCGAAGGCGCTGAGAGGCGCGGTCTGGGTGTCGGCGAAGGGCTGACGCGGTTTCGTACGGGCGAGCAGCAGCACTCCCTTCGGCATGTCCTCGGCGACCATGGGGACCGCCACGGCGGGCCCCAGTCCGGCCCAGCGGGGCGGGCCCGCGGTGATGCGCGGGTCGTGCTCCACGTCCGCGCTCGTGGTGACCTCCCCCGCGTCGACGGCTGCACCGGCGAAGGAGCCCACACGGGGCAGCAGCAGCCCCCGGTGGTCTTCGGCGTCCGTGCCCACGGCGACGACCACTCTCAGGGATTCGCCGCCGTCCTCCGGCAGGGCCAGAACGCCGAGGTCGGCGGAGAGGATGGTGCGGGCGAGCTCGACGATCAGCCCGAGGACGCGTCGTTCCCCGACCCCGGAGAGCAGTGCCCGCGTGACCTCCGCGTTGGCCTCCATCCAGCGCTGCCGGTAGTGGGCCTCCTCGTACAGCCGGGCGTTCTCGATGGCGACGCCGGCGGCCGCGGCGAGAGTCGACAGCACGGTCTCGTCCTCGCTGTCGAACTCCTTGCTGTCGCGTTTCTCGGCCAGATAGAGGTTGCCGAACACCTCGTTGCGAACCCGGATCGGAACCCCGAGGAAGGAACGCATGGAGGGATGGTCCGGAGGAAACCCCTGCGAGGACGGATGCTGTGAGAGGTCCGGCAGCCGCAGGGGCAGCGGGTTCCGGATCAGCTCGCCGAGCGGTCCCTGCCCCGTGGGCGGCGGCCCGTCGCCGGCCGCCTGCTGCTCGGACACCCCGACGGGGATGAACTGGGCGAGCTGACCGTCGTCCCCGATCACTCCCAGTGCGCCGTATTCGGCGTCGACGAGCTGTACCGCAGCCTCAGCAATGCGCTGCAGCACCTGGGAGAGCTCCAGCTCCCGGCCCACGGAGAGCACCGCGTCGAGCAGGCTGTGGATCCGGTCCCGGGTGCCGCGTACGGCGTCGATCCGCACCTGCAGCTCTTCCAGCAGGTCGTCGAGCTGCATGCGGGGCAGATGCCCGGGGCCTTCGTCACCTTCGTGATGCACAGCGCTCATCGACCCTCCACCCACACCCCGGACGGGAGGACTGACTTGGCACGACTTGCCAGAAATGTCCGTTCCTCTGTTCAAAACAGTAGCCCCGCGCCTGCCGACCGGCAGCGGAGAGCTTCCCGGCCCCGGCCACCGGGACCGGTCGGACACGGCCCTTCGACCGGACAGTCCCGTGAAAACCGGGACGACCAGCGGCTCAGCCGGTGTCCTTCGCCTCTGCCCTGTGCCGCCGGCCGTACGGAGACTTGAGTCAGACCCCGCGACCCCGCGCCCGAATGCGAGGACCGACTAGGGAGGTGGGGCGGATGCCGTACCGCAGCGTCGGTGAGCTGATGGCCAGCCCGGGCATCGCGGTGCACCGTGGCACCGGCCTCGAAGAGGTCGCCGGGCTGCTCGCGGAACACGCCATCACCGCTGTCCCCGTGGTCGACGAGGACGAGTGCCCCGTGGGCATCGTGTCCAAGGCCGATCTGCGGCAGAACAAGCAGCGCCGGCAGGGGGCGACGGCGAGCGGGACGCAGCCGGAGCTGCGGTACGGGCAGGGCGCCCCGGGCAACCCGGGCGACCGCACCGGACGTGAGCCCGCGACCGCGGGCGAAGTGATGACGAGCCCCGCCGTCACAGCCCGGCCGGAGTGGACTGTGGTGGAAGCCGTGCGCACGATGGAACGCCGCCGGGTCAAGCGGCTCCCCGTCGTCAACGAGGCGGAGCAGCTCCTCGGCTTCCTGGGCAGAGCCGACGTGCTGCGCGTCTTCCTGCGCCGCGACCGCGCCGTACGGGAGGAGATCACGGCCGAGGTGCTGGACCGCACTCTCGGGCTCGGCCCTTCCCAGGTGACGGTCACGGTGACCGACGGCCGGGTGACGCTGCAGGGCATCGTCGATCACCGGGATCTGCTCCCGGTCGTGGACCGGCTGACCCTGGGAGTGGACGGAGTCGTCGAGGTGCGCAACCACCTCGCCTACCGGACCGCCACCCCGAGGGGCCGGGCACCGGACGGCCAGGCACCGAGCGGTCGGCCACCTCCTGCCGCCTCCTGAAGCCGAGCTCCGAATCGGAGCTCTGCACCCGAGCTCTACGGGTGTTCCCCGACTCCCGTGCGCAGCTCCCGCATCCGGCCGCCGTGTGCGAGCCGTCGCGTCAGGGTGGGCGTGTCCATCCCGGCCACCTTCCGCAGCCCGGTCAGGAAGGCCGCGACCGCCTCTTCCGCCGTCCACCGGGGTGACCAGCCCAGCTGCTGCCGGGCCTTGCCGGGGTACATCAGCGGCATCCGCAGCACCGCGTCGAAGAGCTGCGGGGACGCGGGCAGCAGATGGGAGTGCCATCCCGCAGCCAGTGCTGTACGTACGGGCCGCAGCGGCATCCGTACGACCCGGGCGTCCAGAAGTCCTGCGAGCATCTCCGCGTCGACGACCGGTCCGGCCGCAAGGTTGAAGGCACCGCGCGCCGTGCCGGTGGCGGCGAGACGGTATGCCTCGGCGGCGTCATCCGTGTGCAGCGCCTGGAAGCGCAGGCCGGGAAGGTCCGGCACGAGCGGCACGAGCCCCGGGCGGACCAGCCGTTGCGGGAGGAACGGTCCGGCGAACAGGCGGCGTTGCTCGCTCGCCGCCTCCTCCTTGAAGAGGAAGCCGGGCCGCATGCGCACGACGCGGATGCCGGGGTGCTCGCGCTCGTAGCTGTCCAGGGCGCGTTCCAGGTAGGACTTCTCTCGGCAGTAGGCCGCCTCCGGCCAGCCGTGCGTCGGCCAGCTCTCATCCACCTGCCGGTCCTTGGGGCCCGGCGAGTACGCGCCGACGGACGAGGCGTGGATCAGGGCGGGCACGCCGGCTTCGGCCACCGCGCGGAAGACCCTCAGACTGCCGAGCACGTTGGTGCGCCATGTGGTGACGGGACGGTGTGAGGGCTGGAACAGCCACGCCAGGTGGATGACCGCGTCCGCGCCCTTGAAGAGCCGGACCAGGGTGTCCTCCCCGCCGTCCTGCAGCCCCCGCTGCTGCCGGCCCTCCTGCCCCCCGTTCCCGCCGTCCTGCCGCCCGCCGTCCTGCCGCCCGATGTCCGCGCCTGCCCAGGTCGTCTTCGGCGGGGACCAGCGGGGGGCCCGACGCGCGATGCCGAGGATCGAGCCGACTTGTGGGTCGTCGGCCAGGGCCTGCACGACGCTGGTCCCGACGTTGCCGGTGGCGCCGACAACCACGACGCGCAGCCCGCTGCCGCTGCCGCTCCCTGAGCCGCCGCCGCTGCTGCGCCTTCCGTCCACCGGAATGTCAGAAGTCATGAACGTCTCCATCTCTTCGCCGGGCCGGTTGCCTCGCACTCCTCACTGTCCGGCCACCCCGCTGCCTGCGCCTCCCGCACGGCCCGAAGGCAGGACATCCCGGATGTCCGGCGGCAGGGCGCTCTCCAGCTTCCGCATGAGTTCGGGCGCGACGGCTGCGTCGAGTACGTCCAGGACCGCCGCCGCCCGCAGCAGAGCGTCCTCCTCGGAGATCTCCGCCCGCCACGCGACGCGCCCGGCGAAGACGGGCAGGTCGAACGGCTCACCGCGTACCCGCGCCTCGGCGCGCTGGTGCGGTGAGCCCTCGTGCACGGCGACGGCACGGTGCAGCGGTTCGGCCGCCTCGTGCGGGAGTTGCGCGGCCAGATGGTCGGCCAGTCCGTCGGGCACGCGCTCCGCGACGGTCTCCATGGTGGCGCGCACGGCTGCCTCTGCGGCCTGTCTGCTTCCCAGTGCGGCACGTGCCTGCACCTGGCCGGTGAACTCCTCGTAGCGCATCGGTCCTGCCACCCCTTCGGGTCCGGTTCGTCCCCTTCCGTGCGGGTGACCGTGTGCGGGGCTCCGACACCCCGTCGAGGGCCGGACGTCGTCAGGGCGCCGTTGCGGCACCCGAGCGCGGCCCTGTGCCCGTGTCCGCGCCGTGCCCGCCGCCCCTCCCGTCCGCCTGCTCTGCCGGCTCCTCAGCGCCTGTTCGCCTCCGGCTCACCGGTTGCCTGCTCCAGTACGTCGCAGGTGTACTGGACGTCGTCCATCAGCCGGATTGCCTCCGCCAGCAGAATCCCGTAGGGCTCGGAGGGGTCGCCCACCGGCAGCGAGCCCGCGTCGGCTTCTTCGGCCAGCCGGTTACGGGCGTCCTGGCCGCGCCCGGCGGCGGCGCACAGCTCAGGCACCTGCTCCGCGAGCCGGTCCTCGTCGAGCCTGCTGAGTACCTCCGCGGTGTCCGCGAAGCAGGCCAGGAAGTCGCCGTAGCGGCGCAGGAACGCGCGGTGCTCCGCACTGGCATGGCCGTCCTGCCACTGGTCGAAGCTGCGGGCCATCGACGCGACCTGATAGGTCACCCTCTCCAGCGCGTCGACGAGGGACTGGTAGCCGCTGAACGTCGTGCGGTGATCGTGCCGTTGCCGTTGCAGCAGACGACGAGGGTGGTAGTAGATGCTCTCCCACGCTGTCTGCACGGACGACTGCGCCTGAGTGACCATCGGCCCGAGGTACGTCGCACGGCGCCGCCAGTTCTCGGTGCGCTCCTTGTCCAACTCCCCTTCCCGCAGGGCGGGATACATGTAACCGGCCAGGTCGCAGAGGCTCTGACCCAGGGCGTGTATCCCGTGCTCCGCGCTGCGGTAGCGCATCGGAGGCAGCACCAGCACGTTCACCAGCACACCCACCCCGCACCCGATGACGACGAGCAGAACGATCTGCCCCAGCTCGATCAGGCCCTGGCGTTCGCCGGCCGCCGACTCATAGGTGGAGAAGGCGAAGAACGCGGCCGTCGCCACCTGGGAGCCTTGCGAGCCCAGCCGCCCCCACCGTCCGATGGACACTGCGACCAGCGCCACGAGGACGAAGCTCAGCATGTTCGGACCGGCCACAGCCCCGAACACCCCCTGGAGCCCCACACCCACCGAGACCGCTCCGACGTAGCGCAGTGCCTGCAGCACCGACTGGTAGGCGGTGATCTGCATGATCAGCACAGCCGAGAAAGGTGCGAACGCGGGTGTCGGCGCGTGCATCACGTCGTGGGCGATGAACCAGGCGATGCTCGCCACGACCGTGCTCTTGCCGATGAGCGTCAGCGTGTGCCGTTCGTGGCCGTTCAGATCGACCGCTCTGTGCAGCCACTGCCGCGCACGGGCGACTCGGCCCTGGGATGCCGGCCCTGTCCGCCATGACGGTGCCGTTATCTCGGCCATTGATGCACTCCTGGGACGTCGGCGGGCTCTCAGCGCTCCCCCGCGTACCCAGACGGGGCG
>DATMEI010000850.1:0-3872 GCA_035556995.1 Streptomyces sp. | reverse complement strand
CGGGGCGCGCGTCGCCCGCGTCCGTGAGCCGGTCGATCTCCTCGGCGATGTACTGCGCCTCGTCGTGCTCGTTGTCCGCGACGTAACCGGTGATGGCGGCCCCGGCGCCCGACTCGGTCCACAGGTTCTTCGGGCGGCGGTTCTCGTTCCGCTCGATGACGGCGTTGGCGGCGCTCAGAATCGTCTGTGTGGAGCGGTAGTTCTGCTCCAGGAGGATCGTCGTCGCGTCCGGATAGTCCTCCTCGAACTGGAGGATGTTGCGGATGGTCGCACCGCGGAAGGCGTAGATGGACTGGTCCGCGTCGCCGACGACGCACAGCTCTGCCATCTCGTGCCCGGGCTGCGGCTCCTCCGCTTCGCCCTCGCCGGTGCCCGTGCCCGTGCCCGTGCCCGTGCCCGTGCCGACCAGCTCTCGCACGAGCATGTACTGCGCGTGGTTGGTGTCCTGGTACTCGTCCACGAGCACATGCCGGAAGCGGCGGCGGTAGTGCTCGGCGACGTCCGGGAACGCCTGGAGCAGGTGGACGGTCGTCATGATGATGTCGTCGAAGTCCAGGGCGTTGGCCTCGCGCAGCCGCGCCTGGTACATCGTGTACGCCTCGGCGAGGGTCTTCTCGAAGCCCCCGGTGGCCTGCCCCGCGAAGTCCTCCTCGTCGATCAACTCGTTCTTGAGGTTGGAGACTTTCGCGGTGAACGCCTTCGGCGGATACCTCTTCGGGTCCAGGTCGAGATCCCGGCAGACCAGCGCCATCAGCCTCTTGGAGTCGGCCGCGTCGTAGATCGAGAACGATGAGGTGAAGCCGAGCTTCTTGCTCTCCCGGCGCAGGATGCGTACGCACGCGCTGTGGAAGGTCGAGACCCACATCGACTGCGCCCTGGGCCCGACCAGTTCCTCGACGCGCTCCTTCATCTCGCCTGCCGCCTTGTTGGTGAAGGTGATGGCGAGAATCTGACCGGGATGAACACGGCGTGCAGCCAGCAGATAGGCGATGCGATGAGTCAGCACACGGGTCTTGCCCGAGCCCGCACCGGCGACGATCAGCAGAGGTGAGCCGGTGTGGACGACGGCCGCGCGCTGCGCCTTGTTCATCTCCTCCAGCAGCGCCGCGGCGTCCACGACCGTACGCGGCGCGCCGCCCCGGTGGTACGAAGCGCCGGCGCGGGCGCCTTCTCCCTTGCCGGGGCCGCCACTTGGGCCGCTCCCGCCGTTGCCGCCGCTTCCGCCGTTACCGCCGCGCCCCTCGAAGCTGCCCGCGAAGAGATCGTGCGGGATCTCACCCTCGCCGTGGTGGTCCCCGTCGGGGGGAGGCGGCAAGGGCTCCTCGCCCTGATCCGCAGGTGGCCCGTCCTGCGCACGCACGGGCGCGAGGCTGTTCAGAAAACTGTCGTCGAAGAGGCTGCTCATCGTCGAACGAGTCTAGGCTGTCGCGCCGACAGCCACCCTCCGGCCCGGCGGCCACACGGACCCCGTCCACGTTCCAACCCGCCCCGCGTGACGCAGATAACGAACAGATATCGGACGTATCACCTACCGGCCTTCACACGCGCCCCACAACTCGGCTACGGTGCCGTGCCAGACGGCTCGCACCGATCGTCGGCGAAAGCGCCGGCACGGGTCGTCTCCGCCGAGTCCGACCCGGCAGCGCCGCCGGAGCCGGGGACCCAACCGCGTATGCGGGAGAACCGCCTACGCACCGGGGTGAATCGGGACGTACGCGCCGCGAAAGCACCGCGCACGCCCTGTAGGGCAGCCTTCCGAAGGCCCGAACCCGTCAGCTAACCCGGTAGGCGGTTCACGGAAGGAGTCGCCGGCCTTGGCGTCCCATCGCAAGCCGCGCACCCGAATACTTCAGTCCGCCGCGACGAAACGCGGAGCGCTCGGCGTCACCACCGCAGCGCTCGCTTCCGTCTCCCTGCTCACGCCGAGCGCGCAGGCTGCCCCGGACGACGGCAAGCCGTCGATCTCGGAGGTCAAGAAGAAGGTCGACAAGCTCTACCAGCAGGCGGAGACCTCGACGCAGAAGTACAACGCCGCCAAGGAGAAGACGGACGCGCAGCGCACCAAGGCCGACAAGTCACTCGACGAAGCCGCCAAGCGCACCGACAAGCTCAACGACGCCCGCCGCACGCTCGGCAACTACGCCACCGCTCAGTACCGCAACGGCGGCATGTCGGAGACCGCGACGCTCCTGCTGACGGAGGACCCGCAGCAGTTCTTCCAGCAGTCGCGCACGCTGGAGCGGATGACGGGACGTCAGAAGGAAGCCGTCTCCGACTTCGAGCGCCAGCAGAAGTCGGCCGACAGCAAGCGCGCCGCCGCCACCAAGGAACTTGACTCGCTCGCCGAGTCCCAGAAGGCGCTGAAGAAGAACAAGCAGGAAGTACAGACGAAGCTCTCCGAGGCCCGCAAGATGCTCTCGAAGCTGACGGCCGAGGAGAAGGCACGTCTGGCGCAGATCGAGAAGAAGAAGGAAGCGGCTGCCCGTAAGGCCGCCGAGCGTGCAGAGGCGGAACGCCGCGAGGCCGCCAAGGGGCAGCAGGACGGCGGTTCGCCGGCCAGTCCGAACGCGTCACAGGCGGAAAAGGTCCTCGGCTTCGCCAAGGAGCAGCTGGGCAAGCCGTACGTGTGGGGCGCGACCGGGCCGAGCTCCTTCGACTGCTCCGGGCTCACCCTGGGCGCCTACAAGACGGCCGGAATCACGCTGCCCCGTACGACCTTCGACCAGGTGAACGTCGGCGCCAAGATCGCCAAGTCGGAGCTGAAGGCGGGCGATCTGATCTTCTTCAACGACGACGTGAGCCACGTCGGCATCTACGCGGGCAACGGCCAGATGATCCACGCGCCGAAGCCGGGTACCGAGGTGCGGTACGAGTCGATCGACAACATGCCCTTCCACTCGGCCAACCGGCCGGGGTGACGGCGGCAGCGCTGTGCCAGTCCCCCGGTTCCGGCCACACTCCGGGCCCGGGGGCGTACAGCGGGCAGCGGACGCGCCGCGGCGACAGCGGCGGTCGCGGACTGGCCGGTGAGGCTACGTCCACAGCACCGCGATGAAGATGTTCGCCACCGTCAGCGCGCCCACCGTGCCGAAGAGGGAGGCGGGCACCTTCTCCTCGTCCCGCTTCACGTAGACCAGCCCGAGGATCACCACGAGCAGCGCGAGCTTGACGCCTATCTTGACGTTGTCGACGGGGTCGTCGTCCGCCTGGTTGAGCCCGACGAGCACCATGCCGGTCACCAGCATCGTGAGCGCGCCGTGCAGCATGCCCGGGGTGAAGCGGGCCTCGTCCGTACGCATCGCGTTCATCTGGGCGAAGAAGCCGCCCAGCAGTGCGGCGATGCCGATGATGTGCAGGCCCACGAAGACATTGATGAGTACGTCCATGGCCGGGAGCGTAGCCAAGTGCCCTGCGCTGCCCGGCCGCAGGGTGGCCGGTCCGGCCCGGGGGTCACCAGCGCACTGGCAGCGTCCGTACGCCTCTGATCAGCATCCCCGGCATCCACGCGAGTTCCGCCTCGTCGCCCTCCTGTGCCAGGTCCGGGAAGCGCTCCAGCAGCGTGCGGACCGCGATGCGGCCCTCCAGCCGCGCCAACGGCGCGCCCAGGCAGTAGTGCAGGCCGTGGCCGAAGGCGATGTGGCCGCGTGAGTCCCTGCGGATGTCGAACGTGTCCGGTTCCTTGAAACGCTCCGCGTCGCGGTCGGCGTCCGCGATGACGATCAGGACGGTGGCGCCCTTGGGAATGGTCACCCCGCCCATCTCCACATCCTCCAGGGCCAGGCGTTCCGTGCAGGTCTCGACCGGGCCGTCGTAGCGGAGCATCTCCTCGACGGCCCCGTCGAGCAGGCCGAAGTCGGCTCGCAGATCGGCGA
>DATMEI010000849.1:0-2029 GCA_035556995.1 Streptomyces sp. | reverse complement strand
TTCCAATGGCATAAGCCGGAATCCGCCGCAGCTTGGGAAACCGACGCACCAGCCGCATGGGCAACGGCGGCCGAGCCGCATTAGCGACATCGATCTCCCCGTCCAAGGCCGGCCGCAACACCTGCGAATGCAACAAACGCTGCATCCCCTGCACCACCACCGTCGGCAGCTGACGCCGACGCTGCACCTTCGCCAGGTCCCTGACAACGACGGTGCCCCGAACCAACGGCTCGGCCAGCAACCGAGCCGTCGCCACCGCGTCCTGCACCGCGAGGTTGATGCCCACCCCGCCGACCGGTGACATCGCATGCGCCGCGTCGCCGATGCACAGCAGGCCATCGCGGTACCAGCGCGTCAGCCGGTCCAGCCGGACGTCCAGGAGCTTGACCTCGTCCCACGACTTCAGCGCGTCCACCCGGTCCGACAGCCACGGGGCGACCGCCGCGATGCTCGCCACCATGTCGCGCACCGAACCCTTGCGCTGCACCGGATCCGAGCCCTTCTTGATCAACGTCGCGGTCTGCCAGTACGAGCCGCGGTCCAACAGCACCGCCGCCCGGTGCTCGCTCACCACGCCGACCCCGCCGCTCGGGTCGGTCTCCTTGCGCGGCAACCGGAACCACCAGACGTCCAACGGTGTCGGGAAGTTACGCACAGCCAGGCCCGCGGCCTTGCGCAGCACCGAGGTTCGACCGTCGGCGGCCACTGTCAAGTCCGCCAGGATGCGGCCCGTCTCGCCGTCGCGGGTGCGGTACTCGACGCCGGTCACCCGGCCGTTCTCCGTCACGAGGCCGGTGGCCTCGGTGTTCATCCGCAGGGTGAACGTCGGCTCCTGCTTGGCCGCGCCCACCAGCAGGTCGAGCAGGTCCCACTGCGGCACCATCGCGATGTAGGAGTGCTTGCCCTTCAACTGGGTGAAGTCGGCGAACGGCAGCAGGCCGTCGCGGAACGGCACCTGGGCTCGCTCCAGTCTGCTCTGCGGAAGCTTCGCGAACTTCTCGCCAAGACCCAGCTCGTCGAGCAGGTCCATGGTCGTCGGATGCACGGTGTCGCCACGGAAGTCGCGCAGGAAGTCGCCGTGCTTCTCCAGCACCGTCACCTCGACACCGGCCCGCGCCAGCAGCAGGCCGAGCACCATCCCCGCCGGGCCGCCGCCCGCGACGAGACACGTCGTCCGCATGATTCCTCCAGTTATTCACCCTGTGTTGAATAAATTCAGGATGCACCTGCCCGTCCGATGCGTCAAGACGATGTGGCCGCGGATACCCTGATCGGGCCATGAGTACTGCATCCGCGCCGGCCGAAGTCCGCGCCCGCTTCTCCCCGTCGCCCACCGGAGCCCCGCACGTCGGGCTGATCCGCACGGTGCTGTTCAACTGGGCCTTCGCCCGCCACCACGGCGGCCGGCTCGTGTTCCGCATCGAGGACACCGACGCCGCCCGCGACTCCGAGGACAGCTACCGCGCGCTGCTCGACGCGTTGCGCTGGCTGCACCTCGACTGGGACGAGGGCCCCGAGGTCGGCGGCCCGCACGAGCCATACCGGCAGAGCGCGCGCGGCGAGGTCTACGACGACATCGCGCGCCGCCTGCTCGAGGCCGGCGAGGTCTACGAGTCCTTCTCCGCTCCGGAGGAGGTCGAGGCCCGCCGCCGCGCGGCCGGGCAGGACCCCAAGCTCGGCTACGACAACGCCGACCGCGAGCTCACCGACGAGCGCCGCGCGGAGCTGCGCGCCGAGGGGCGCGAGCCGGTGCTGCGGCTGCGGATGCCCGACGAGGACATCACCTTCACCGACCTCATCCGCGGCGAGATCGTGTTCAAGGTCGGCAGCGTGCCCGACCCGGTGCTGGTGCGTGGCAACGGCCGCCCGCTCTACACGCTCACCAACCCCGTCGACGACGCTCTGATGGGCATCACCCACGTGCTGCGCGGCGAGGACCTGCTGCCCTCCACGCCCCGGCAGGTCGCCCTCTACGGCGCGCTGCAGCGCATCGGCGTGACGAGTTTCACGCCCAGCTTCGGGCACCTGC
>DATMEI010000848.1:0-2341 GCA_035556995.1 Streptomyces sp. | reverse complement strand
CCGCTCACCGACGTGCGCGGGCCGCAGCGGGACGTCGCCGCCGGTGAGGCCCGTCGCGTCAACTCCCTCGCTCACGGTGGGAGTTGGCTCCACCGGGGGCGGCTCCGGCTCCGGCTCCGGCTCGGCCTCCGGCTCCGTGTTCCGGGACGGAGCGGCCGGCACCGCCCCCATCGTGCGTCTGACGGAGGCGTAACGGTCATCGAGGGTGTCGCCCGCACGGCTGCGGCCCGTGTCCGGTGACCCCGGGTCGTACAACTGGCTCCACCAGTCGTCCTGTTCGCCGGAATGCGGACCGCGAGGCCTCCCCTGCTGAGTCATGCTCATATTGTTGCCCGCACTCGCGGCGGGGAAGACCCTCCCGCACGACGATCGCTTCCTCCGCCCCCTGCCCGAGGACGGAGGCCCTGGCCCCGATCGGTCCGTCGCCCGATGCGGTAGCAGGCCGTGCGTGTGAGCCTTTCGGCATGAGTGCTACGTCCCGGAAGCGGCCTCTGAGCGAGGCCGAACGCGCATATCTCGCCGGTCAACGGCTGTGCCGCATGGCCACGGTGGACCCCTCGGGGCAGCCACAGGTCAACCCGGTGGGGTACTCCCTCCAGGAGGACGGCACGATCCTCTCCGGCGGTCTCGACCTCGCCGGAACCAAACGCTGGCGCAATCTGCAGGCCCATCCGCGGCTGGCGCTGGTCGTCGACGACCTCGTGAGCGTCGATCCGTGGAGGGTGCGCGGCGTGGAGATCCGGGGTGAGGCGGAGCTGCTGACCGGCCCGCACGGACTCGCGCCCGGGATGAGCGAGGAGCTGATCCGTGTGCACCCGCACTGGGTGCACAGCTGGGGGCTCACCGAGGACTGAGGCGTCATCGGGGGGCGGTGCTCGCCGCGAGGCGCCACAGGTGGTGCAGCGCGTAGGAGCGCCACGGCCGCCACGCCTCGGTACGCGTGGCCTCGGCTCCGCTCAGGGCGAGCCCGTGCCGTACGCCCACGTCCCCGGTGAGGAAGACGTCAGGGTCGCCGAGGGCCCGCATGCGCATGTAGCCCGCGCTCCAGGGGCCGATGCCGGGCAGGGCGAGGAGCGCCTGTTCCGCCTCGTCGCGGTCGGCGCCCGGGTGCAGCGCGACGGTCCCGTCGGCGACCGCCGCCGCGACGGTACGGAGAGTGGCGCGGCGCCTCTCCGGCATGCCCAGCTCGCCCAGCGGTGCGGCCGCGAGCGCACCGGCCTCGGGGAAGAGGTGGGTCAGTCCGCCGTCGGGCGCGGGCAGGGGCTTCCCGTACGCGGTCACGAGTCTCCCGGCGAGCGTGCGCGCTGCGGCGACGGTGATCTGCTGTCCGAGCACGGCGCGTACGGCCAGTTCGTGGGGGTCGGCACTCCCGGGCGAGCGCAGCCCGGGGCAGCCGGCGACGAGACCGCTCAACACCTCGTCGGTGCCGAGGCGTTCGGCGACGGCGTACGGATCGGCGTCGAGGTCGAAGAGCTGCCGGACACGCTGCACGGCGGTGGTGAGGTCACGGAGGTCCGTGAGGTGGAGCCTGCACTCCAGCCATCCGCTCGTCTCCCCCGGCGTGCCGGGGGAGCGCTGCCCGGACCGGTCGCCCGCATGACGCTCGTCCACCTCGACGACTCCCGTTCCGCAGGGCAGCCGCAGCGTGCGTCTGTACGTACGTGCCCCGGGCACGCCCAGCATCTCCTCGACGCCCTGGATCACGCGCCGCTGAAGGAAGTCGAAGACCGCGAGTGCCGCGTACGGTCCCCGGTAGGCCAGCCGCAGCGGTACACCGGCCCCGCCGGCGCGTTGGCCGCCGTGCCCGCCGCGTGCGGAGGCGCTGCGCAGGGCGCTCGGGGTGCGTGCGTAGATCTCCCGCATCGTGTCGTTGAACTGCCTCACACTCGCGAAGCCCGAGGCGAAAGCGATCTCCGTGACCGCCAGGGACGTCGTCTGCAGCAGGACCCGCGCCGTGTGCGCGCGCTGCGCGCGGGCGAGCGCGACAGGTCCGGCCCCCAGCTCCGCGGTGAGCTGACGCTGGACCTGCCGGGCGCTGTATCCGAGCCGCCCGGCGAGACCCGCGACGCCCTCGCGGTCCACGACGCCGTCACCGATCATGCGCATCGCACGTCCGACGAGGTCGGCCCGCACGTTCCACTCGGCCGAACCCGGAACCGCGTCCGGACGGCACCGGCGGCAGGCGCGGAAACCGGCGTGCTGGGCTGCCGCCGCCGAGGCGTAGTAGCGCACGTTCTCGCGCTTCGGGGTGACCGCCGGGCAGCTCGGACGGCAGTAGATGCCGGTGGTGCGCACACCGGTGAAGAACACGCCGTCGAAGCGCGCGTCACGACCGGCGAGG
>DATMEI010000847.1:0-4489 GCA_035556995.1 Streptomyces sp. | reverse complement strand
GCAGCGGTTGCTCAGGGATACCGTCGCTGCGGCTCGGGGGGCTGCCGTGCCGGAGATTCGAGGACGAATCCGAGAACTCTCGCCCACCGGTCCACGGGCCACCAGGGTATCAGCGACCTGCCGGAGCTGTGTCTCGCCGTGTGCCGGACTGCGTCCGGCATCACAGACGGACCGCCTCGGCGAACCGTTTTTCGTCCCCGACCGTGAGGGCGTGGTTGCACCTGGTGAGCGGCCTGACACAAGCTCACCTCATCGGCTTATCCGTACTGGGGCGAGCGCGAGGCGTATCACTTCTCCAGGTCGTATCCTGCTCGGACGCTCGATCGGACACATGATTGAGCAGTACGGATATTCGCAGGTCATCGCACGTCCCACGGGGCGAGCCACAGTTCGACTGGAGATACACGTGGCTGGGCGCATCGAAGATTACGCACTCATCGGGGACATGCAGACCGCGGCCCTGATCGGCAGGGACGGATCGGCGGACTGGCTGTGTCTGCCCCGCTTCGATTCCCATGCCGTCTTCGCGGGTCTTCTCGGCACGGAAGAGCACGGCTTCTGGCGGGTAGGGCCCGCACAAGCGAACGGAGGTGAGCCGCCCAAGGCGGACCGCAGGCGTTACCGCGGCGACTCACTCGTCCTGGAGTCCGAGTGGGACACCCCGCGCGGCACCGTTCGCGTCATCGACTTCATGCCGCCCCGCGAGCAGCACGCACCGCAGCTGGTGCGGATCGTGGAGGGCGTCAGCGGCCGTGTGCCGATGTGTTCGGCCCTGCGGATGCGCTTCTCCTACGGCTGGGTGGTGCCGTGGGTGCAGCAGCTCGAGGGACGTACGGTCGCGGTGGCCGGCCCCGACTCGGTGTGGCTGGACACCGATGCCGACACCTACGGCAAGGACCTGACCACTTACTCCGACTTCACCATCGCTCCCGGCGAACGGGTCGCCTTCACCATCAGCTGGCAGGCCTCGCACAAGAGTGCGCCGGCGGAACCGGACGCGGAAGCGGCACTGGAGGCGACCGAGGACTTCTGGCGCGACTGGGTCGACCACTGCACGTACCACGGCCCTTACCGGGAAGCTGTCGTACGGTCGTTGATCACGCTCAAGGGGCTGACCTACGCGCCGACCGGCGGCATCGTCGCGGCACCCACCACGTCGCTGCCGGAGTGCGTCGGCGGCATGCGCAACTGGGACTACCGCTTCACCTGGCTGCGGGACGCGGCGATCACCCTGTCCTCGCTGCTGCGCACCGGCTACCACCAGGAGGCGCTGGCCTGGCGAGAATGGCTGCTGCGTGCGGTCGCGGGCGATCCCGAGAACCTGCAGATCATGTACGGCATCGCGGGCGAGCGGGAGTTGAGTGAGGCGGAGCTGAACTGGCTGCCCGGCTACGAGGGTTCGCTCCCCGTGCGCATCGGCAACGGCGCAGCGGGACAACTCCAGCTCGATGTCTACGGCGAGGTCACCGAAGCGCTGCACCTGGCCCACATGACCGGCCTCTCGCGCAACGACTACGCCTCCCTGCTCCAGCTGAAGCTCATCGGCTACCTGGAGGACCACTGGGACGAGCCGGACGAGGGCATCTGGGAAGTGCGCGGCCCACGGCGGCACTTCGTGCACTCCAAGGTGATGGCATGGGTCGCGGTCGACCGTACGGTCAAGCTGATCGAGTCCGGCGACGTCGACGGGCCGCTGGAGCGGTGGCGTGACCTGCGGGACGAGATCCACCGCGACGTGTGCGAGAAGGGGTACGACAAGGAGCGCAACACCTTCACGCAGTCCTACGGTTCACGTGAGCTGGACGCCTCGCTGCTGCTGATTCCGCAGATGGGCTTCCTGCCGCCGGACGACAAGCGCGTCATCGGGACCGTCGAGGCGATTCAGCGGGAGCTGTCCACGGAGGACGGCTTCGTTATGCGCTACCCGACCTCGCAGGTCGACGGCGAGAACGTGGACGGGCTGCAGGGCGAGGAGGGCGCTTTCCTCGCGTGTTCCTTCTGGCTCGCGGACGACCTGGCGATGATCGGACGGGTCGAGGAGGCGCGGAAGCTCTTCGAGAAGCTGCTCGCGCTCCGCAACGACCTGGGGCTGCTCGCGGAGGAGTGGGACCCCCGGCTGCAGCGTCAAGTGGGCAACTTCCCGCAGGCGTTCAGCCATGTGCCGCTGATCGACACGGCGCTGCGGCTCACCGCCTCGGGCGCTTACGGCGGCTGACGCCGGGCACCGGGCGTCGACGCGCCGCTGACGCGGGGCACCAACGCACGTACGCCCGCTACCGGTTCGGGTCCGGTAGCGGGCGCACTTGTGCGAAGAGGGGCCGGCAGCCCCGTGCGGTGCGGCCTCCTCAGCACGTACTCAGAACGGAGTGAGCGTCAGCGTGATCTCGCTGGCCGCTCCGTCCTCGATGTAGGAGGCGAACCCGGCGACGTCGTCGAAGGCGAAGCCGTAGGCCTTGCCGTCCTCGGTGGCCGCGTGCATGGCCTTGACGTAGTGGTGGGCTGCGTCTCCCTTGTAGAACTCCGCGGGATCCGTCGTGGGCTGGTCCGCGATCGAGGCGAGCGTGGTGCGGTTGAACGCGGCGCCGAGGATCGCGGCGACGGGACCGGTGGTGCCGTCGTTCGGGGCGGCGAGTTCACCGTCGCAGAAGAGGACGTCCTTCGTGCTGGGCTTGTTGAAGGAGACCTCGCCCGGCCCTGTGAAGGACAACTTCTCGCCGCTGACCCTGCCGGTGAACTTCCCGGCGTTGGTGGTGACGATCAGGTCCTTGCCGGAGTAGGTCTGCCACACCTCGTCGATGTACGCGTCGAAGTGGTCCTCCGCGAACTTCCCCGCGCCCAGGCCGTGTCCGGGTGCGATGACACGCTTGTCGTCGATCACCAGATCGGCGAATCCCTCGGCGCCGCCGACGTCCTGGAAGATCTTGTCCCGTGCGCCGGACTTCAGGGTGCCGGTGGTCTGCTCCTTGGCGCCCTTGAGCTGGATGGAGAGCGGGACGCTGAACATGTCGACCATGGTGGTGTTGCAGTACATGGCCCCTTCCTTGAAGGTGAACTCCGCGCAGTCGTGCATCACCCCGAAGTTGGGGTCGGACTCCACCCATGCCGCCGGATAGGCGAGCGCGGCCTTGCCGTCGCCGCCCTCGACGGCCTTGAACTTCAGCTTCTCGCCCAGCGCGAAGTAGATCCGCCCCGACATCTCCGGCAGTTGGATCGTCGTCTCGCCGCTGCCCGCCAGCGGGATGGCGTAGTCGGTGAAGCCGTCGCCGCCGTTGTCGCCGACGGAGACGGGCTTCAACTCGCCCTCGGGAGTGACGCGTACCTGGTTGGTGCCGTCGTTGCCGACGATGTAGACGTGGATCGATCCGTTGTCGAACTCACCGCTGTTGTTGACGATCTTCAGCGGCATTGCGGCGGCCCTGCCCGCCTTCTTGCGGGTGATGCCGCCCGCCTGGGTGACCAGAAGTCCGGCCGCCGGAACGGCGATCGCGGACGCGGCGGCACCGCGGATGAGAGACCTGCGGCTGATCACTTCGAGGCACCTCCGGTGGTTTCGACGGACACGTAGTCCACGGACATCGAGGCCCCCGGCTGAGTGGCGGCGGTGGGGGTCTTCTGGCCGGCGACGCCGTCGGGGAAGGCTCCGCCCATCGCGAGGTTCAGCAGGATGAAATGACCGTGGTTCGTGGCATCCGCCCAGGTCTTGGCGTCCATGTCGGACTCCTTGACGGAGTGGAACTGCTCACCGTTCGCGAACCAGCGCAGCTCCTCGGTCTCGCCGCTGCGGTCCAGCTCCAGCGCGTACTCGCGGAAGTCCGACTTGCAGGACTCGGCGCACTCGTGCGCCTTCCCGATGCCCGTCGTCTCGTTGCACGGACCGCCCGGGTTGACGCCGCAGTGCAGCACACCGTGCGTGGTGTCCTGTCCGTTGACGTTCTCCATGATGTCGAACTCGCCCACGCCGGGCCAGTTGTGATAGTTGCCCCGGTATGCCTCACCGAGGGTCCAGAACGCGGGCCAGTAGCCCAGCCCCGCGTCCCCCGCGACATCGGGGAGCTTGAGGCCGGCCTCGATCCGCATGACGCCGCCCTCGGGGGCCGCGAAGTCGGTCCGCCGGGTCTCGATACGGGCCGAGGTCCAGGTGTCGCCGTTCTTCAACGCGGTGATCTTCAGGTGTCCTTCACCGTCGAGCTGAAGGTTGTCGGGGCTGTCGGTGTACTCCTGGATCTCGCCGGTGCCCCAGTTGGCGGGGCCGCCCGGGTAGCTGTGCCCCTTGTCGATGATCCAGTCCTCGCCGGAGGGCAGGGACCCGGCCGCACCGTCGAAGTCGGTACGCCAGACCTCCTGGAGTGCGGCGGCCTTCTCTTTGGCGGGCCCTGGCTCGTCCGCCTGGGCGCTGGGCGCCATGCAGGCGCCGATGACAGCGAGCGTCGCGATGCCCGCAAGTGCCCAGCGTCGTCTGTCGCTCTTCAAAAGCATGACCTACGCTCCT
>DATMEI010000846.1:0-3422 GCA_035556995.1 Streptomyces sp. | reverse complement strand
CAGTTCACCACGGAGCTGCCGAGGGGAGAGCGGGCGGGGTGGCTGAGGTCCACGCCGCCATGGTGCCGGGCCAGGCGGACCGTGTTGCGGAGGTTGTGGACTATGGACACTGCGGGCTCCTACGGCTGGGATGACCGTCCGGTCGTGGCGAGCCCGCACCGTGGGTCGGGATCGAGGGCGGTGAACAGAATAGTGTCGTGTTCCACGCGCCGGCCAAGGCGGCGAACAGGTATCCCGCCACGGGCACGCGGCGTGATTCTTCCTCTCCGTCCAGGCCCGCCGCGGCATGCCGGTGGCCGGTGACACTCCTCGTCGGGAGGAACACAGCAAACCGCGGTGCCGGCCCCGGTCGGGAGGGGCGGGCACCGCGGCCGTGTGAGGGGAGGGTGGGCTCAGTCCGTGCTCAGACCGTCAGTGCGCGGTCCGTCGGTCCGATGGGGGCCGGGAGGGCGCTGGCGCCCATGAGGTAGCGGTCGACGCCCTTGGCGGCCGAGCGGCCCTCGGCGATGGCCCAGACGATGAGGGACTGGCCGCGTCCCGCGTCACCGGCGACGAAGACACCGTCGACGTTGGTCGCGTAGTTCCCGTCGCGGGCCACGTTGCCGCGCTCGTCCAGCTCTACGCCGAACTGCTCGACGAGGCCGTTCTCACGGTCGACACCGGTGAACCCCATTGCCAGAGTGACCAGTTGGGCCGGGATCTTACGTTCGGTGCCCGGCTTCTGCTGGAGCTTCCCGTCCTTCGACTCCATCTCGATCATGTGGAGCCACTGGACGTTGCCGTCCTCGTCGCCCTCGAAGTGGGTGGTGCCCACGGAGTAGACGCGCTCGCCGCCCTCCTCGTGCGCCGAGGCGACCTTGTAGAGCATGGGGAAGGTCGGCCACGGCTGGTTTTCCGACCGCTCCTCGCCCGGCTTCGGCATGATCTCCAGCTGGGTGACGGATGCGGCGCCCTGCCGGTGTGCCGTACCTACGCAGTCCGCGCCGGTGTCGCCGCCGCCGATGACGACGACGTGCTTGCCCTCGGCACTGATCGGGGAGACCGTCAGGTCCCCCTCCTGCACCTTGTTGGACAGCGGCAGGTA
The DNA here is from genome assembly GCA_035556995.1 of Streptomyces sp. Taxonomy (GTDB): domain Bacteria; phylum Actinomycetota; class Actinomycetes; order Streptomycetales; family Streptomycetaceae; genus Streptomyces. The sequence goes on along the minus strand of DATMEI010000846.1, from coordinate 2,338 downwards.
CTCCATCGCCTGGTGCACGCCGTTCAACTCCCGGCCCGGCACCGGCAGATCACGTGCGATCGTCGCACCCGCCGCGATGACGACGGCGTCGTGCCGCTTGCGCAGCTTCTTGGCCTCGACGTCGCGGCCGATCTCCACCTCGGTACGGAACTTGGTGCCCTCCGCGCGCATCTGCTCGATACGCCGGTTGATGTGCCGCTTCTCCATCTTGAACTCGGGGATGCCGTAGCGCAGCAGCCCGCCCAGCCGGTCGGCGCGCTCGTAGACCACGGCGGTGTGCCCTGCACGCGTCAGCTGCTGGGCCGCCGCGAGCCCGGCCGGGCCCGAGCCGATGACGGCGACGGTCTTGCCGGAGAGCCGTTCGGGCGGCTGCGGGGTGACGTGGCCGTTGTCCCACGCCTTGTCGATGATGGTGACCTCGACGTTCTTGATGGTCACCGGCGGCTGGTTGATGCCCAGCACACACGCGGTCTCGCACGGCGCCGGACACAGCCGCCCGGTGAACTCCGGGAAGTTGTTCGTCGCGTGCAGCCGCTCGATCGCGGCGCCCCAGTCCTCGCGGTAGGCGTAGTCGTTCCACTCGGGGATCAGGTTGCCCAGCGGGCAGCCCTGATGGCAGAAGGGAATGCCGCAGTCCATGCAGCGCCCGGCCTGCTTGCTGACGATCGGCAGCAGCGAGCCCGGGACGTAGACCTCGTTCCAGTCCCGCACCCGCTCCTCGACGGGACGGGACTCGGCGACCTCACGGTCGGTGTTCAGGAAGCCCTTGGGGTCAGCCATTGGTCGCCGCCTCCATCATCTTCTCGTGGGTCTCGGACTCGCTGAGTCCAGCTCGCTCGGCGGCGTCCTTGGCGGCGAGCACGGCCTTGAATGTGGCAGGGATGACCTTGCTGAAGCGGGCCAGTGCCGCGTCCCAGTCGGCCAGCAGGGCCTCGGCCACGGTCGAGCCGGTCTCCTGCTGGTGGCGGCGCACCACGCCGTGCAGCCACTCCTGGTCCTCGTCGTCGAGGTCGCAGACGGCGTCCCGCAGGCCCGCGTTGACGTTGGCGGAGTCGAGGTCGATGACGTAGGCGGTGCCTCCGGACATGCCCGCGCCGAAGTTACGGCCGGTCGTGCCCAGTACGACGGCGGTGCCGCCCGTCATGTACTCGCAGCCGTGGTCGCCCACGCCCTCGGAGACGACGACCGCACCGGAGTTGCGGACGCAGAATCGCTCGCCCACACGCCCGCGCAGGAACATCTCGCCGCCGGTCGCACCGTAGGCGAGGGTGTTGCCCGCGATCGTTGAGAACTCGGCGAGGTGGTCGGCGCCGCGGTCGGGGCGCACCACCAGCCGGCCGCCCGAAAGCCCCTTGCCGACGTAGTCGTTGGCGTCGCCCTCCAGCCGCAGCGTGATGCCGCGCGGCAGGAAAGCGCCGAAGGACTGGCCCGCGGAGCCGGTGAAGGTGATGTCGATGGTGTCGTCGGGCAGCCCGGCACCGCCGAACTTCTTCGTCACCTCGTGCCCGAGCATGGTGCCCACGGTCCGGTTGATGTTCCGGATGGCGACCTGGCCGCGTACGGGCTGAGCCTCCTGTGCGACATCGGCGGACAGCGCGTCGGCGGAGAGCTTGATCAGCTCGTTGTCGAGTGCCTTGGCCAGGCCGTGGTCCTGCTCGGTGGCCTGGTGCATGACCGCGCCGTCGGGCAGGTCCGGCACGTGCAGCAGCGGCTGAAGGTCCAGGCCCTGCGCCTTCCAGTGGTCCACGGCGCGGCTGACGTCCAGCAGTTCGGCATGCCCGATGGCCTCGTCCAGCGTGCGGAAGCCCAGCTCGGCCAGGATCTCGCGTACCTCTTCGGCGATGAACTGGAAGTAGTTCACGACGTATTCGGCCTTGCCGTTGTAGCGCTCGCGCAGCACCGGGTTCTGCGTGGCGATGCCCACCGGGCAGGTGTCCAGGTGGCACACGCGCATCATGACGCAGCCGGAGACCACCAGAGGCGCGGTCGCGAAGCCGAACTCCTCGGCGCCGAGCAGGGCGGCCACGATCACGTCGCGGCCGGTCTTCAGCTGGCCGTCGGTCTGTACGACGATGCGGTCGCGCAGCCCGTTGAGCAGCAGGGTCTGCTGCGTCTCGGCCAGGCCCAGCTCCCAGGGGCCGCCCGCGTGCTTGAGCGAGGTGAGCGGCGAGGCGCCCGTACCGCCGTCGTGCCCGGAGATGAGGACCACGTCGGCATGGGCCTTGGAGACGCCGGCGGCGACCGTGCCGACGCCGACCTCCGAGACCAGCTTGACGTGCACCCGCGCCGAGGGGTTGGCGCACTTGAGGTCGTGGATGAGCTGCTTGAGGTCCTCGAT
>DATMEI010000845.1:0-5165 GCA_035556995.1 Streptomyces sp. | reverse complement strand
CGGGACTCTGGCAGATCGACCCCCACGGCGACTGGCAACCACGCGTCGACCGGCTCCTCGACCTCGTCATGGACGGGCTGCGAGCGGGAGCGCCCGGACGGTGAACGCGAGCACGTCCTCCACCGGTGATCCGCAAACCTGCTCATGCGCAAAGGCCGACGATTCAGGTGACAGCCTGCCGCCGCCCCGGGGCGGGGACCCTGCAGGCGTAGCGCCCGGGGGTGCTGCCCACGAGCCGTTTGAAGTGCCGGGTCAGATGCGACTGGTCGTAGAAGCCGACCGCGGCTGCCACCTCCGCCGGAGGCCGGCCTTCAAGGAGTAGCCGTCGGGCGCGGTCGATCCGGCGGGCCATGACGTACTGGTGCGGGGCGATGCCGAAGGCGGCGGTGAACGCCCGTACCAGGTGCGTGGGATGAGCGTGCACCAGCTTCGCCGCCTCCTCCAGGCTCACGCCATGGAGCAGCCTTTCGTCGAGGAGCTCCCGCAAGCTGTGGGCCACGCCGCGGGCGGCCTCGGCTGGGTGGGCGACGAGCCGGGGCCGCAGGTGGCCACGCAACCGTTCCCCGATCAGGGCGAGACGGCTCTCTGCTTCGAATTCGTCGCCCCGGCACGACAAGGCCGAGTGCAGCTGTCCGACTCGCTGGCGCAGCAGGGGGTCGACCATGTCGGGGCCATCCACCGCCGAGCCGATGAAGCTCTCGTCCAGCTGGGTCAGGTCGAGGTACAGCACCCGCTTGCGAAAGCCCTGCGAGGTGGCCGGTGAGCCGTTGTGCGGTACCTGCGGAGGGAGCAAGGAGACCGTGTCATGCGGGGTGCCGTGCTCACGCCGGTTCAAGTCGTAGCGGACCGCACCGTCGTCGACGATCAGCAATGTCCACACGTCGTGGACGTGCATCGGGTACTCGTGCTCGGTGAAATGGGCGTGGAAGACCTCCACGACACCCGGGATCTGCGGGCGCCACGCGGAGACTTCCTGCCGTGCCACCATGCCAAGAACGTACAAGAAGATGCGGCAGGGCGGCTGACAGTCTCAAAGCATGGCAATCGAGAAGACCCCCGTACGATTCGACACCAAAATCGCCGTTCTGCTGCGCGAGGATCTTGAGTCCTGGCAGAGGCTGAATGTGACCGCGTTCCTGATCAGCGGTCTCGGCTCGGAGCTCCCTGAGGTGATCGGCGAACCGTACGCCGACGCCGACGGCACCCCGTACCTGCCCATGTTCCGCCAGCCCGTCCTGGTCTTCGAGGGGACGAAGGACACACTGACCGCCGCGCACGGCCGCGTCTTGTCCCGTTCGCTTCCCCGGGCTGTGTTCACCTCCGACCTCTTCGCCACCGGCAACGACGGGGCCAACCGCGCAGCGGTACGGGCTGTGCCGAAGGATCAGTTGGATCTGGTGGGTCTCGCCGTGTACGGACCACGCAACGCGGTCGACAAGGTAGTCAAAGGCGCCCGCATGCACCCCTGACTTGGGCGGTCGTTCGCTGGTCCGGTAGCGCCGGCGGACCGCCGAACGGTGAGGCTGCAGCCCTTGTTGCCCACGGGTCTCCCGGCGTGAATCAACAGCCCTCGTACGCCAAGCCCTTCAGCGTGGGCAAGCAGCAACGGGCATGGATCACGGCCCTGCGTGATCCACCTCTATAGTTTCACTATGAGCAACAGGTCCCGGGACGCGTCCCCCACTGTCACCGTGCAGGCGGTTGACCGGGCCGTCGACGTGCTCGAGTTCCTGGCCCGCAGGCAGAGTGCGGGCGTCACGGAGATCGCCGCGGCGCTGGACGTACACAAGTCGACGGCGTTCCGGCTGGTGAACGCGTTGGCCGCGCGGGGGCTGGTGGAGCAGCGGGAGCCGCGGGGAAAATACTGCCTTGGTTTTGAGCTGATCCGGCTCGGTGGCGCAAAGCGTCTCCAGCCGGACATGATCACCTTGGCGAATCCGGCCTGTGAGCGTCTGGCCGAAGAGGTGGGCGAGACAGTCAACATCGCTGTATCCGACGACGGCATGGCGGTGAACATCGCCCAGGCGCGCGGCCTCGCCGCGGTCATCACACAGAACTGGATGGGCCGCCGTACGCCGCTGCACGCGACCGCCAGCGGCAAGGTGCTGCTCGCGTTCACGCCCCCGCGGGAGCGTGCCGAGCTGTTGGCGGCGGGGCTGGATGAGTTCACCTCGTCGACGGTGACGAATGTGGCGGCTCTTGAAGACGAGTTGGCCCGGATCGCCACGCAGGGCTACGGACTGGCCTCGGAGGAGCTCGAGGTGGGGCTGAACGCGGCCGCCGCACCGGTGCGTGCCGCGGACGGCTCCGTCGTCTTCGCGGTGAGTGCGTCAGGGCCTTCATACCGTCTCACTCCCGAACGGCTGCCGGACGTCGCGAAGTCGGTGATCGACGCGGCGACGGAGATCTCCTGGCTGCTCGGCTTCCTGCCGCCGTGACCACGACGGCCGGGCGGCTCGGGAGGGTCATGTCGGCACCGTCGTCCATCCTGTGGCGAGTTGCCGTCGCCAGCGGGTGAACTGCTTGGACTGGTTCATGGCGAGGACCGCCGTCGGACGGCCGTCCCGCTCGTACACCGCCAGGAAACACCGGTCCTCAGGGTCGCCCGACTCGATCCGCACGCTGTCACCGTCCTGGCGGTCGCCGGCGAACTGGATGCGCACGCCGTACTGCTCGGACCAGAAGTAAGGCAGCGGGGTCGGGGGCCGACCGGACGCGTCGTCTCCGGCGAGAAGCGTGCGTACAGCGGTCTCGGGCTGCCGGTGCGCATGCGTCCAGTGCTCGGTCCGTACGTGCCGGGCGGCTGCGGGGTGGTAGGAGGCGGCGCAGTCACCGACGGCGACGACGTGCGGCAGGCCGGTGGCGCAGTTCGCGTCGGTCAGCACGCCGTCCCGCACTGTCAGGCCGGAACCCGCGAGCCATTCCGTGTTGGGCACGGCCCCGATGCCGACGAGGACCGTCGCGGCGGGCAGCACCGTGCCGTCGGTCAGTTGCACGCCGTTGACCCTCCCCCTGGAGAAGCCAGGGGGACTCCCATCGCCGTCGGCGAGGAGCCGCCGCACGGGGGTGCCGCACAGCAGCGGTACCCCGTGGTCGGCGTGCAGTCCGGCACAAGTGGAGCCCATGTCGGCGCCGAGTGGCCCGGCCAGCGGCACGGGCAGCGCTTCGACCACTGTGACGTCGAGCCCTGCGGCCATCGCCGTCGAGGCGACCTCGGAACCGATGAACCCGGCGCCGATGACCACCAGCGGCCCTCCGGACCGCAGCGACGCACGCAGGGCGAGAGCGTCGTCGAGCGTACGCAGGGTGTGCACGCCTGACATGCCGTCAGCTCCGGGGAGGGTTCTCGCCCGGGCGCCGGTCGCGATGACGACGCCGTCGGCCCGGACGTCACCTCCGTCCGACAGCGTGATCCGCCGCTCGCCCGCGTCGAGGGCGGTCGCGGTGGTCCCCAGCCGCCAGTCGATGCCGAGGGAATCATCGTCGTCCGTGGTGAGCGCCAGCTCCTCGGCGGACGTCCCGGACACCAGGAACTCCTTGGAAAGCGGAGGGCGGTCGTAGGGGGGCCGTGTCTCGTCCCCGATCAGCTTGATCCTGCCGTCGTACCCTTGCGCGCGCAGCGCCCTCGCCGCCGACAGTCCCGCCAGCGAAGCGCCGACCACCGCGACGGACCGCATCACAACGCCCCTACGGGCGCGGCGACATGCACGTGGACCAGGCCGTCCTCAACAGACACCCGGTGTGTACGGACGGGCTTCTTGGCGGGCGGTCCGCTGGGCATCCCGGTCCGGAGGTCGAAGCAGGCGCCGTGCAGGGGGCACTCCACTGCGCACCCTTCGAGCCAACCGTCGGCCAGGGAGGCGTCCTGGTGTGTGCAGGTGTCGTCGATCGCGTGGATCTCGCCGTCCGCGTTGAAGACCGCCACGGCCTGCGTGCCGTTGCCGGCCTCGATGCGGAGGGACTCTCCGGGGGGAAGGTCCTCGATGCGGCACGCGACGAGAACGGTGGCGTGGTGGGTGAGGGTCTCGGTGTGTTCCATGACGGTTCCTCCGTACACGGGCGGACGCCTGGCGGCGGTCGCGGATACGACAAGGGAGATGTGCAGGCGGTGCGGAACACGGGGCGACGAACAGAGGCTGTTGTTTCGTATTACGCAACCCGATTGACTATGCGCAACAAAACCATGCGGTCGAGCGGGAGCCGGTGTCAAGCGGAAGTTCGAGCCACACGGGATACCGTTCGCCCATGGGCAACGAGACGCAGAAGGGCGGCAACGCCGGAGGCAAGGGCGGGGGTTCGCTCGTGCAGTCGGTGGACCGGGCCGTCACGGTGCTGGACATCCTGGCGCGGCACGGCGAGGCCGGAGTGACCGAGATCGCCCAGGAGTTGGGCGTGCACAAGTCCACCGCGTTCCGGCTCGTCGTCGCCCTGGAGCAGCGCGACCTGGTCGAACAGACCGCAGACCGCAGCAAGTACGAGCTGGCGTACGGCATCGTGCGTCTTGCCGGCGCCGCCAGCGCCCAGCTGGCCATCACGCAGGAGAGCCGGGCCGTGTGCCAGCAGCTGGCCGAGGAGTCGGGCGAGGGCGTCAACATCGCCGTCCTGGACCGCGACGAGGCCATCAATGTCAGCCAGATTCGCGCGCTCCGCTCCGTCAGCGCCTACAACTGGGTGGGCCAGCGCACCCCGTTGCACGCCACCTCCAGCGGCAAGGTGCTGCTGGCCTTCCAACCTCCCGAGCGGGAGGGGGAGTTGCTCTCCGGTGGACTTGAACGGTTCACGGATCACACGGTCTGCGACGTCCGTGAGCTGCGCGCCGAGCTCGACCGGGTGCGCCAGCGAGGCTGGAGCAGCACGACGGAGGAGTTCGAGGTCGGGCTCAACGCGATCGCGTGCCCGATCCATGACGCCGAAGGCGCTCTGGTCGCCGCGCTGAGCATCTCCGGGCCGTCCTACCGCCTGTCCACTGACGTGTTCCCGCAGCTCGCGCGGACGGTGAGCGCGGCGGCGGCCGCGATCAGCGCGCGGATCGAACGTCGGGGCTAGCCGCCCGGGTTCGGCACTTCGGAAGCATACGGGCGGGGGCTGGGCCGTGCGGCTCGGGCGTGGCCTGGAATTTCTCTGCGGGGGGTTGACGCATGGCCGTGACGCTCCATACTCATGCT
>DATMEI010000844.1:0-3316 GCA_035556995.1 Streptomyces sp. | reverse complement strand
TCACCCTCGTCATGCCCCGCTGGGAAGGGTGGACGAGCGACCTCGGCGAGTCCGCGGAGATCTTCGGCCGCTACTACCCCCGCCGCGCCTCGCAGATGCGGCAGGCTGCCCGTACGGCCAGGGCCGGAGCCGCCGACGCGGCCGGACTCGCCGTGCTCATCGACGACTTGGGCCCATGGCTGGCGGCCGAGTACGCGGCCGTGCACGGGGAGAGGTCCCCGCGCTCGTCAACTTGACCCGGTGGTAAGTCACCGGGCTTGGAGGTAGTGCCCAGCTGGCTGCTGGGTTGGCCCCTCCGTCCAGACATCCCTTTATGGGGTGGCAAGGACGCGTGACTCACGCCCTGCGATCCACGCAGCCTCACCCTTGCGGGCGATGTTGCGGGACGCGTTGTCGTCCGCGTGCAGGAGGGTCCCGCAGGACCGGCAGGCGAACGTTGCTTGATCGACGCGGTTGTTTCGGTCGATGTGGCCGCACTCGGAGCATTGCTGGCTGGTGTACGCCGGATCGACGTACACCAGCGGCACACCGGCCCGCTTGGCCTTGTATTCCACGAAGGCGGCGAGCTGGTGGAAGCTCCACGAGTGCAGTTGGGTCCGCTGCCCTTTACGGAGCCGTACCCGCTCACGTATCCCGCTCAGGTCTTCGAGGGAGATACCGCGTCCGGTGCGTTCAGCGGTGGTGACGATCTTCTTGGAGATGATGTGGTTGAGGTTCGCGGCGTGCCGTTGCTCCTTGCGGCGCCGGTTCTTCAGCCGGCGTTTCGCGGACTTGGTGCCTTTGGCCTGGAGTTTGCGACGGAGTTCGAGCTGACGCCTGCGGTGCCGGTTCAGGCCACGACCGGCGGCACGGTAACCGCCGCTGATGGTAGCGATGTTGGCGATACCCAGGTCGACGCCGATGAAAGCCGTCCGGATCGTATTGCTCGGTTTCGGGAACGTCGCACACCGCGATCAGGTAGAACGCGCCGTCGCGTTCGATGAGATCGGACTCGCCCTTGCGGTGCTCGCGGATCATCTTCAGTGCATCCGGGGAGCAGGCGAAGCGGACGTTCTTGATGCGTCCGGCCATCGTCCAGACCGAAACGGTCTGCGCGTCGTACTGCCACGACAAACACCTGTCGTCGTAGGGGTGCGCCGCGCTCGCACGGAAGGCGATCGGCTTGGACTCGGCCTTGGCCCGGGGCTTGGAACCCGGCTTTCCCAGGTTCCCGGCCTTGATGTTGGCCTTGAGCGTGGTGTAGGCGTCACGGACCTTCTTGATGGTGTGCTGCGCGGCCTGTGCTCCCAGACCCCGCGCCTTCAGTTCGGCGTAGGTGTGCTTGCGCAGCTCATACTCACGCGGAACACCGCGATCGAACGCCACCCCGGACACCCAGTTCGCGCCGTCGTTGACCGCGTGCAGGGTCGCCGACAGCGCGGCGGCCTGGTCGGCCTCCGGCATGAGCTTCACCTGCGTCACGATCTTCACAAACAGATCGTATTGCCCTATGTCGCTCCTCTCAGTCGAACTCCGATATTCGCAGGGTCCGTACGGTCATCTACACCCTCCACGCCCAATTGGTCTTCACGCCCAAATACCGGCGCGGCCCATTCACAGACGAGACCCTGCGGCCGTGCGAAGAAGTCATGCGCGCCGTCTGCGCCGACTTCGAAACAGACTGGCCGAGTTCAACGGCGAACACGATCACGCCCACCTGCTGGTGCACTACCCGCCGAAAGTCGCACTGTCCCGCCTCGTCGGCTCACTCAAGGGCGTATCCGCCCACAGGCTCCGCCAGGAATACCCCGGCCACATCCGCAAGGACCTATGGGGCGACCGCCCTCCTACCTCGCCGCCTCGTGCGGAGGCGCCCCGCTCAGTACCATCAAGGACTACATCGACAACCAGAAACACCCGACCCAGGTCAATAGTGCGGACCCGTCGCACCGGTGCGGGTCAGAGCAGCCCAGACAAGCACTACCCCGGGCGTCAACGCCCAGGGTTCCGCGCTAGATCCTGCTGAAGAACCGTGCCGCTGCTGTCGGTTCCGGGCGGGGAGTTGGGGCCCCAATTGCCCTATTTGAAAGTGATGTTGAGCCACGGGCTTGCCGGATCCGTGGTGAGGATGCGGTGGGCGGCGAGCATGCTCTCGTACCAGTCGCCGAACTTCTCCTCGTCGAAGTGCAGGCAGCGGCCGAGAATGTAGCCGGCGGAGAACTCCTCCCAGGTGTCGTACGTCGCCTGGCTGACGCGGCTCGCGCGCAGCACCGCCTCCTCGGTCTCCGCCAGTTCGCACAGCCGGGCGCCCTGGCCCCAGCGGGCCATGCCCGAGGCGCGTCCGTAGTCCCATGCGAGTGCGGACCGCACGTAGGCGTCCTCGCCGAGCAGTCCGTCGGCGCGGAAGCGGGATTCGTAGCGCATGATGCGGCCGATGAGCCGCTGCAGGTCTTCGGCTTCGGCGTCGGCGTCGACTTCGGATTCGTCAGGCCCGCCGTCCTCGGCGACCAGCTGGGCCATACGTTCACGGGCGAGGCTCTCCGTGACCTCCCGCCAGGGCACGGCACCGGAGGTGTGCGCGGGGCTGCGGCGGAGGGTGTCCCGTACGCGGAGCACGAACTCCCAGCGTGAGCTGACCATTTCGCCGCGCAGCAACTGTTCCAGATACGTCTCCCACTGGATGCGGCCGGTGACGCCCCACCATTTTCTGAGCAGACTCTTCTCGTCGTCGTAGCCGTACCCGTGGTGGGCGATGCTGTTCCAGTGCTGACCGTTGTTGACGAACATCAGCGCGCAGCAGGCGAGTCCGTGCGCCACCGGCCCGCGCAGGGGGCCGCCGACCCGGAGGGTGCGGAGCCGGCCGTGCTGGTCCTCCCACGCCCGTTCGAAGTGCTGCCGCCACACGGCGCGGTGGGCCGCCGTCGCGGGGAAGTACGCCTCGCAGGGAGTCCCCGGGTTGACCGCCAGCCACCAGGTGTCGTCGGGCCAGCTCGCGGCGTGTGTCTTCAGATGCTCGCTGAAGTAGACCGGGTCGGCGACCGGCGCCGGCAGCACGCCGGCAGTGAGCAGCGGGACGCAGTAAGTGCCGGACTGCGCGCTCCAGTACGGGGAGTAGCTGCGTTCGCCGGCTGCGTCCAGGGGACGGCGGGGCGTCGCACAGTAGAGCCAGGTGCTGCCGAGCACATCGAAGTAGGCGGGCCAGTCGTCGCGCAACTTCGCTTCGTACAGGGCCCGTTCGACATCGGTCGGTGCCTGCCAGGACGGGCTCGCGGCCTCGTTTCCGGCGCCTGTCCCGGTCCCCACTCCCGGTCCGGGCTCCGTTCCCGTTCTGTGCGGT
>DATMEI010000843.1:0-6403 GCA_035556995.1 Streptomyces sp. | reverse complement strand
GCGCGAGCGCCCTGCACCTCGTCCAAGCCCAAGTACAGGCCCAGATCCTCAGCCGTCGGCACGACAAACGCCACGATGCCTCCTAGGCCAAGGCCTCCACCGCACCGCACCAGGCGGCCAGTTCAGCAGTCGGATCCAGCTCACGGGACCGGGCACGCGCCCGCTTCGACGCCAGCCGGTACTCGGCGGGGTCCTCCAGCTTGCGGAGCACCGCCTCGTAGCCCGCAACATCGTTGCGATCGACGAACACCCCGGCCTCGCCCAGCGACTCGCACAAGCCCGGCGTCGGATGGGCGACCACCGGAATCCCGGAGGCAAGCGCCTCGACGCCGGCCCGTCCCCACGACTCGTAGGAACTTGGCATGAGGAGCACGCGGGTACGTCCGAAGACGCGCTCCGCCATCTCCTCCCCCGGTACCTGCGGCACGACCTCCACATTCGACAGGTCGCTGTAGTCGGTCTGCTCGCCGTAGGCGCCCGTCACCGCAAGGAACTGGGTGTCCGGCATACGGTCCGCCAGCTTCGCCAGCACCCTGCCACCCTTGGCCTCGCTGCAGTTGATGAGTGTCACGTGCTTGCCGGGCTTCGCCTTGTACTCAGCGGCGAACACCGGGGGCCGCACGATCAGACTGCTCGACGGCCGTACTGACTTCGGGTACTCGGCGAAGAACAGCTCAGCCTCCGCCTGCATCCACTGGCTGTTGTAGACCGCCAACGCCGCCTGACCCGCCGCCATATCGCGGAACGTCGGCCGGTGCGTGTTGTGGCACACCACGATCATTGGTTTGCCGTAGCCACGGGCGAGAGCCCCCGTCGACGGCACGCACTCCAGATGGCTGAGCAGCACATCCGCCTTACGGACAGCCGTCGCAAAGTCGAGCCTTGCCTCCAGCGGGACGATGCGGATGCCCCGATACTCGTAGACCTCATGGGCCTTCCCGTACCGGGACAGCCACACCTCCACCTCATGGCCGCGCTCCACAAGCGGCCTGAGCATGCTGATGAGCATGTGCTCGGCGCCCGCGTTGTGCTCAGGTGGTGCCGCGTGAACGCGGGCGACGAGCTTCACCGTCAGGTCCCGCTGGGGGTGCCGGTGTACTTCACGAACGCCTCAGCGTCGCCGAGGACGAAGCCGTAGTACGCCTCAGCCAGCAGCAGCACCAGGTTCTCCTGGAACGCAGAGTGCACGCCGCCGTCCTCGTCGATGTACGTCGCCTCACGGGAGATCTTCACGGAGATGTCCATGCCGACGCCGAACGCCGTCTGGGACCAGTCACCGCCAATCGCCCGCAGACCAGAGTCCGTTGACGTGGACTGGCGGCGCACCTTGCCCGACACGCTGCGCGAGTAGGCGATCGGCTCACCCACCAGAGTCCCGGCCAGCGCCGCACCCGTGCCCGGCTGGTAGGTGTCCACCAGGATCGGCCGACCGGTGGTGTCCGTCGCGCCCAACAGCTTCGCCTTCAGGCGGTGATCGGCGACAGTACCGGTGTAGTCCCAGTCGTCGTCGACGATCTCTTCCATGCCGTCGACGAAGTCCCGCCAGATACCGCCCGTGCCCTGCGACGCAGTGCCCAGGGCCACGCTCTTGGTGGTGTCCGTCAGGCTGTCGGGGAACGGTCCTGCGGCGCCCTTCATCGTCAGGCCGTGGATCGTGGCCCGGTCGAACGCGCGGGAGAACGCGGTCGGCAGGTCGGACTGCAGCTGAGTCCACAGGCCGGCTGCGTTGGACTGCACGACCTCCATCGCGACCGGAATCAGAACGGCGATCTTCTTGCCGGACATCTGCTTGATGTCCATGCCGCCCGTACCCAGAGGCTTCCGGCCTGCCTGGTCGACCCAGTCCGCCGTCGGCACATCCAGCGGCACCGGCACAGCAGTGTTCGCGCTCATGGACAGCGGAACCCGGCGGGACAGCGCCATCACAGCGGACTGCTCGACGCTTTTCTCGAAGATGGGGCCGGTCAGCGTGGCCGGGAGGAACGTCGCATCGACGTCACTCAGCTTGATCGGATTTGTTGCCACCATGGCGGGGCTACCTTTCTCAGCGGCCCCGTTCGAGGGCCTGGTTCATGAACCCGGCGAACACTTGCGCCGGGTCGGATGGGGTTCGGTTGCCGTTGCCTGATGAGCCCTGAGAGCGGTCCGGAGCGGGTCGGCGAGGCGCGTTGTCATCCGGCTTCGCCAGATGCGGCTTCGCCTTCAAAAGAGCCTTCAGATCGGTGCGGATCTGCTCCGCATCGACCTCGCCGTCCTCACCGACGTAGCCGTCGAGATCCAGGAACGCCGGAGCATCCTCCGGATCGGCGAACTCGGCCGAAGCCAGCGCCCGCACCTCCGCGCGCACCGCCCGCTGCTGCACCGCCTCGACACGCTTCTGCGCCGCAGACAACTGCTCGTTGAGCCGCTCCGCCTCAGACTTCTGCGCCTCTTCCGCCTGCCGCGCTTTGTCAGCGAGCGGCTCCAACTCCTTGGCTTTCGTGCGGTGCTTCGCGGCCTCACGACGGAGCTTCTCGATCTCCTTACGGGCCGCATCCGGGTCGTGCCACGGATCCGACTTGCCGCCCTCCAGGGGCTGCTCCTCGACAGATTCCTGCGACTCGGTCGGCTCCCCCTCGGATTCGGGGGCAGGGTTCGGTGTCTCTTCAGGCATGACTAGGTCGCCCTCCTGGGGCTGAGAAAGGCCACCACCAGGGCAGCCAAAGGGTGTGTCAGTGCGCAGGCGGCAGAAGCTGCCCGTGCTCAGCCAGCGCCCGCCTGAAGCGAGCGAGCTGGTCTCCGGAATGCGGCGCGGCGTACTCCCGGTACAGCCGCTCCCACTCCTTCGCCTTGTCGGACAGCTCGAAGCGCTGCCCACGGAAAATCGGGATCACGCCGCAGTGACAGCCGTCGTGAGCCCGGAAGTCTGCGGTGTCCTCGCCGTACACGGCCCCGCGCGAGGCGAGCATCTTGCAGAAGGCGCACGCGCCGATCGCGGCTGCCCGCGCCCATCCGGTTGCCTGCCTGTCGCGGCGTACCGCCTCCCGGACGGTGTCCCGCGCCTGATCTGTCACCAGCTTCTGGACGACCTGCTCGGCCTTCGCCTCAGCCGCGTCCAGACGCGTCTCCATCGGCTCCAACTGGGCTGGCGTCGCCTGTTCCTGGTCGCGAGGCCACAAGTCCTTCGTCGCCCACCGCAGGCTGCTCTCGGTCTTCTCTGGTACCGGCGGCTCGATCAACGGAACCGTGAACGTCCCAGTCACCCGAGCCGCCACACGCTCCGCCTCATAGAAGTCCGCAGCCAACGAAGCCGAAGCGTCGCCGTACTGGTCGACCGTCGCCCGCACCGCCTCAATCCACTCCGGCGCCGACTCCTGCAGCCGCTGAGGCACAATCAGCCTGCGCAGGCGGCGCATATCCCTCACCAGGAGCCTGGTCAGGCCTCGTTGGGTCCGGCGGAACCGGGCCGCGGATTCGTCGCCGTCAGAAACCGTCGTCGCCATCGTTTGGCTCCTCGGGCTCCTCGTCCGGCTCGTCTTCGTTGCCGAGCTGGCTCAGCCGGTCCAGAATCTGACGGCCCTGTGCCCTGCGGCGTTCCGCCACCACACGCTGCCGCTGGTCCTCGCTGAGACCGGCCATCTCCAGCACGACCTCCCCGTCCGCGGGAAGGATCCCGGCGGCGACCATCTTCACCGCGGCGTCCGTCTGCTGGGCGATCGTCGGCGTGGACGGGTTCCGCCACACGCACTCGATGCGTCGCTCACGAGGCGGCGGTTCACCGTCGCGCACCCACAACGCCAGCCGCATCACATCCGACCACGCACCGCCGAAACGGCGCGTGCGGCGCTCCGCCTTCTTCACCAGCATCGCCTCAGACGACCGGATCGCATCCGCGCTGGCCGGGTTGTCGCTGGTGTAGCCCAGCATGTGCGGCGGCAGACCAAGCTGAGTCGCCATGATCCGCGCGTACAAGTCGATGATCTTCGTCTGGCCGGACGGGTCATGGGCAGCAAACTGGCCCACCGTCGGGACGTTGCCCTCCTCGTCAGCCTCCAGAGCCAGCACCCGGCCCATGTACGTCTCCCACGCCGACTTCGTGTTGCCATCGGCGTCCTGAAACGCAGACTCAGACGCGCCGAGGATGTACCGCTGCGGGGCGCCGAAGAACTCCGACGCCACCTCCATGCCCATCAACCTGCGGCACGCCGCATCCGTGATCGACATGACCTCCGGCGTGATCTCCGACTTGCCCACCCGGTCAGCGGTCCGCTGACGGTTCGCCATCCGGATAACCGGCACCACGCCCAGCATGTGCACGTCCCGGTCGAAGACATCCCAGCCACCCGTCGACGACTCCGCCGCGTGAATCGTCTCGTCCGGCAGATACAAGGTGATGACCCTGACGCCGTCCTCAACCGACTCCCGCAGCGCGCTCATTGCGACGCGGGCACGCGCATCCCAGAACAGCGTCATATCCAACGGCGACTCCGCGGTGATCAACGGCGGACCACCCTCATCGCCCGAGCCGACCGAAATGTACTCCCGGCCGTAGGTCAGCGCATCCAGATGCGCAAGGCTCGACTCGTCCCACAAGTCGTTCGCCTCAGCGATCTCCCGCAGATCCTCCGCGCCCGCACCATCAGCCCAGCGGAACGCCTCCAGATCGAGACGCTGCTCCAGAGCCTCCACGCCGATCCGCGGCCACCCGATGACCGTGTGCAGGCCCTTCAACTGCGGCGGGATCGAGATCCCCAAGTCCCGCACCAGCTGCCCGCCGTTGAAATAGCTGTCGAGCAACTCCAGCCGAAACCTGTGCTCCATCAGATCCGTGCGCAACGCCGTGACGAGGTTCATCTCGTCATCCGACAGACTCAGCAGCGGCAACTCGGGAATCGTGGCGGCCACAGGACACCGCCCTTCATCAGCTGAGAACAACCACCCGGCCCTTGCCGGTGGCTCTCTTCTTCTTCCACTTCGGTGAGTTGAGGACCATCCGGCGCACCATCCGCGCGCCGATCGCACACACCGCCAGGTCGATCTTCTTTGGAGACTCGCGCCCCTCCTTTGAGACGCTGACCCCGAAGCGATTCGGAGCCCGCCGTGCGTTGAGGATGTGCCTCCGCAGTCGCGAATCCCCGTCGTGAGTCACAGCGCCCTCACGGATGTCGATCTCCATCCGCTCACACGCCTCTGTGAACTCCTTGACCCGCACGCGCATGTCCCATGCGATCGCGTGCCCGGCCCGGCCTGGCGTCGCTTGCAAGAGCATCTTCCGGCCGTAGTCCTTCGCCCAATCATCGATGTACGTCTCGAACTCGGCGACGTCCGCGAAGAACGCGACCACCTTTCGGGTCTCCAGCGTCTGACGCACCACCCGGTCCACGTCTGCGCGGTCGACGACCCAGTCCTTGCCCTCGGCGCCGCGAGGTTTCTCCCAGCACCCCAGAGTGGTGAGATGCCCTGTTTCCATGTCGCAGCCAACGAGCCCTGTGGCGTCGTCAGCCTTTGAGCCATCGAAGAACAACGCCAGCGCTGCGCTATCAGGCACGACCCGCTCAACATCGGCGCATCCGGCCCACAGCGGGTGGGTTGTCCATGCATCTCGCGTCGCTGTCGGCTGGTTGAAGAAGTACCTGCGTGACTCCTCAGGATCCTTCTCGACGTTCCAGAACTCCGACTCGATGATCCCGTCCAGATCCAGCACATCCGCGAACGGCCCGTACACCTCACGCAGAGCCGCCCGCATCTGTTCCAGATCCGACAAGTCCACGTTCGCCGGCGCCTCACGGTGATCCAGCAGCAGGCGCCGCTCGCGCGTCTTCCCCTCAGAGATCAGCCTTGCCCGCTCGTGCACCTTCTCCAAGACGCTGTCCTCGCCCGGCTGATACATCGTTGACGTCAGCAGGGCCCACGGGGCAGCGTCGCGCCGCTTCCGCAGATTGCGGTCCACGGTGCGATACATCTGCCGCAGCTCCGGCAACGTGTACAGGTGAGGCTCGTCGAAAACCGCCAGGGTCTCCTTACCGCCATCACGCGATGCCGCCGCGGCCGTCGACGGCCTGATCTCCCCACCGTGCGGCAAGAAGACCCTTGTCATCCCCGCGACGTCCGACGCAAGCCCCTCCGCCAGAGGCCCGTGCTCCAGGTTGTAGAGGATGTTGTCGTAGGTGTTCCCTGATTGGGACTCCTCCGTCGCCAAGCACCTGATGAACGGGTACGTCACCGGCCGACCCATTGGCTCGCCAGGCTCATACTCGTACACGAAGTCCCGCCAGCGGTAACGCTCCCCGCCCTTCGCCCAACCCGCGAACCTCACCGGGGCGAAGCCCTCCGCCAGCCCTACGAACCCGGCCAGCTCACTCTTCGCACGACCTTTCGCCCGGGAGATCGCCACCGTGTCATACAGGCGCCGACCTGCCTCGTT
>DATMEI010000842.1:0-3161 GCA_035556995.1 Streptomyces sp. | reverse complement strand
GCGAGCATCGTCGCTCGCATCTCGTCGGTCGTGGTCTCGCCGAAGTAGCGCAGGTGGACCTTTGACGACTTGTAGGAGCAGTGCTCCGACCACATCACCGAGTACATGGCCAGCTCGGCGCCTGTCGGGCGGCGGCCGAGGATCTCCCGGATGCGTGCGTACTCGTCCTCCTTGAGGCCGAGTTCCGCCCAGGGCTGGCCGGTGGCCGGAGTGTCCGCAGCGTGCTTGACGGTGTCGAGAGCGGTGCGCTGTGCGGGTGTCGTGCGCGTCATGCAGTGACCAGCTTCTTGAGTACCGAGGTGAAGAAGCCCAGCCCGTCGGTCGTCGGCCCGGTCAGGGTCTCGACGGCGTGCTCGGGGTGCGGCATGAGGCCGACCACGTTCCCGGCCTCGTTGGTGATGCCCGCGATGTCGCGGCGGGAGCCGTTGGGGTTGCCGTCCACGTAGCGGAAGACGACGCGGCCCTCGGCCTCCAGGGCGTCGAGGGTGCGCTCGTCGGCGACGTAACCGCCTTCGCCGTTCTTGAGCGGGACGGTGATCTCCTGCCCGTCGGCGTAGTCGCTCGTCCAGGCGGTGTCCGTACGTTCGACGCGCAGCTTCTGGTCACGGCAGATGAAGTGCAGATGGTCGTTGCGGGTCAGTGCGCCCGGCAGGAGATGCGACTCGCACAGCACCTGGAAGCCGTTGCAGATGCCGAGGACCGGCATGCCTGCGCGCGCCTGCTCCAGCAGCGGTTCCATGACCGGGGAGAAGCGGGCGATGGCTCCGCAGCGCAGATAGTCGCCGTACGAAAAACCGCCCGGGAGCACGACGGCGTCCACCTGGTGCAGGTTTTTGTCGCGGTGCCAGAGAGAGACGGGCTCGCCGCCGGCGAGCCGGACAGCGCGCCGCGCGTCGCTGTCGTCGAGTGAACCGGGAAAGGTGACGACGCCGATACGGCCGAGTCCGCCGGTCACGCCACCGCTCCCTGTGCGGATTCGGAGCCGCTTCCGGTGTCACCGGCGTTCTCGACGCTGACGGTGAAGTTTTCGATCACGGTGTTCGCCAGGAACTTCTCCGCCAGTTCGTGGATACGGGCCAGCGCCTCGTCGGTGACGGGCTCTGCCACCTCGAGTTCGAAGCGCTTGCCCTGGCGGACGTCGGCGATGCCCTCGAAGCCGAGACGGGGCAGTGCACGCTGCACCGCCTGTCCCTGCGGGTCGAGGATCTCCGGCTTCAGCATGACGTCGACTACGACGCGAGCCACAGGTACTCCCGGTGATGGTGGTGGTGCTTGAGCGCTGGTGCGTACTGCGTCGTCCTGCCGTGTCTGCGTGAGCGACTGCCCACTCAAGACGTTCAAGAACAGAAGCGACGCGTCCGCAAGCGTACCGGTCCTGAGAATCTACGCGCGTTGATATCGGTGCACTACAGCTTTCCACAGCACGTCGGCGTTCAGGGGGCGGGCCGCAGCTCTGGGAAAAATGCCGTGAAAAAAGTATGGTCGCGATTGCGGTCTGACACGCGAGTCGAAATACTCTCGCTTCACATTGCAAAGCCTGCCGCTGTACAAAAGATAAAGACAACGACCCCAATCCTCCGGACCACTTACGCCTCCTCCTGGTCTTCGCATGTCAGCGTGGAGAAGTCGAGTGATCCATTTCGCGATCCTGATGGAAGGTCCGATATCCGTGGCGCAACGCGTAGTGGTGACAATCTCCGACGACATCGACGGCGGAGAAGCATCGGAAACGGTCTCCTTCGGGCTCGACGGGAAGTCGTACGAGGTCGACCTCAACCTCGAAAATGCGAAGAAACTGCGGGAGGACCTGGCCCGCTTTGTGGAGGCCGGGCGAAAGCGGGCCAAATCAGGCAAGACCTACCACCGCACGGCCGTCGCCCCCGACCCCCGGGCCGTACGCGCCTGGGCGGAGTCCAACGGCTACGAGGTTCCCGCACGCGGCCGCATCCCGAAGAAGATCTACGACGCCTTCAACGCATCCCGGTGAACTCCCCCGCCCGGCCCGTCCGACGGGCCGGGCGGACCGACTTGCCATGCACCCCGGGTGATCCGCTAGAGTCTGGCGCATCGCCGCAGGGGAAACCTTGCGGGACCACGCGGGTGTAGCTCAGTAGTAGAGCGCCCCCTTTCCAAGGGGGAGGCGCAGTGTGCGATCCCTGTCACCCGCTCTCTCCTTCACAGGACCACGGTCAGAAACGATCAGGTACAGTGGAGGGTCGCGCCGCCCGGAGTTTCGGGTGGAGGCATGCGGACGTAGCTCAGCTGGTAGAGCGCAACCTTGCCAAGGTTGAGGTCGCGAGTTCGAACCTCGTCGTCCGCTCCGTATGGAATAGGCCCCGGTCTTCGACCGGGGCCTATTCGTCTTCCACGGCTTCCGCTTCCCCGGCTTCTTTACGTTCCGCACGGCGCCCTTAGTGCGATCCGCATGGCGCCGTCATGACGTTCGTCATCCGCTCTCGTGATAGCGGACACTCCCCAGCGCGCCGCTCGCGCGGAAGGATGAGGCCATGGATGCGATCGAGGTCGAAGGACTCAAACGGCGATACGCAAAGGGCTTCGAAGCCGTACGCGGTGTCTCTTTCTCCGTGCGGGAGGGCGAGATCTTCGCGCTGCTGGGGACGAACGGTGCAGGCAAGACCTCCACGGTCGAGCTGCTGGAAGGGCTCGCCAAGCCGAGCGCGGGGAAGGTACGGGTGCTGGGGTTCGACCCCTACTCGGAGCGCACCGCTGTACGGCCACGTACGGGCGTGATGCTTCAGGAGGGCGGCTTCCCGTCCGAACTGACCGTCACCGAGACGGTACGGATGTGGGCGGGCTGCACGAGCGACGCGCGCCCCATCGGGGACGTACTGGAACAGGTGGGGCTTTCCGGCCGGCGTGCGGACGTCCGTGTGAAGCAGCTCTCCGGTGGTGAACGCAGGCGCCTGGACCTGGCGATGGCGCTCATCGGCCGTCCCGAGGTGCTCTTCCTGGACGAGCCGACCACCGGCATGGACCCCGAAGGCCGCCGGGACACCTGGGAGTTGGTGCGTCAGCTGCGGACGGCGGGAACGACCGTCCTGCTGACCACGCACTATCTGGAGGAGGCCGAGGCGCTCGCCGACCGGCTGGCCATCATGCGCAGCGGTCGCATCGTGACCACCGGAACGCACGAACAGGTC
>DATMEI010000841.1:0-6224 GCA_035556995.1 Streptomyces sp. | reverse complement strand
ACACGTCGAGTTGACCCTCCGCCGCACCCTCGCCGGCGTCGAGCTGCGCGTGCTGGACGACGGAGGCGGGCTGCACGGAGCACCCGAAGGCGCCGGTATCCGGGGAATGCGCGAGAGGGCCCTGCTCATCGGGGCCGGACTCGCCATCGGCCCTGGCCCCGGTCCCGGTGGTCGCGGCACAGAAGTACGTCTCGACGTGCCCGTACGGAACGAGGGCTGATGACTACGCCCGCGCCCGCAGCGGCGCAGTCCCGCATCCTGCTCGCCGACGACCACGCGCTGGTACGCCGAGGCGTCCGGCTCATCCTCGACGGCGAACCGGACCTGACCGTCGTCGCAGAGGCCGGTGACGGCGCCGAAGCGATCGAGATGGCCCGCGCGGAGGTCCCCGACCTGGCGATTCTCGACATCGCCATGCCTCGCCTGACCGGGCTTCAGGCAGCACGCGAACTCTCCCGGCAGCTGCCCGGGCTGCGCATCCTGATCCTCACCATGTATGACAACGAGCAGTTCTTCTTCGAAGCCCTCAAGGCCGGCGCCGCCGGATACGTCCTGAAGTCCGTCGCCGACCGGGACCTGGTCGAGGCGTGCCGGGCCGCGATGCGTGACGAGCCGTTCCTCTACCCCGGGGCGGTCACCGCGCTCATCCGCAACTACCTCGACAGGGCGAGGGAAGGCGAAAGGCTTCCCTCGAGGACCATCACCGACCGCGAGGAGGAGATCCTCAAGCTCGTCACCGAGGGCCACACCTCGAAGGAGATCGCCGATCTCCTCCTCATCAGCGCCAAGACCGTCGAGAGGCACCGGGCCAATCTGCTGCAGAAGCTGGGGCTGCGGGACCGGCTGGAGCTGACCCGGTACGCCATCAGGGCCGGGCTCATCGAGCCATAAGCCCTGTCCGGAGGCACTGTCCTGAGGCACTGTCCGGTGGCCCTTCCCGGGCTTGTCCGGGCCGCCGTCCTCCACGACCCATGGCCTACGATCTGCGCATGCCGGAGAACGGGGGCGTACGCGCGGTCAAGTCGGCCTCCCGTGCCGTCGACCTGCTGGAGGTGCTGGCCGCCCGGGGTGACCGGCCCGCCCGGCTGCGTGAGTTGGCCGAGGAGCTCCAGGTGCCGCGCAGCAGCATGTACGCGCTGCTGCAGACCCTCATCGAGCGCGGCTGGGTACGTACGGACGCGACGGGTTCCCTCTACGGCATCGGCATCCGCGCCCTGCTCACCGGCACCAGCTATCTGGACAGCGACCCCCGGGTGCGGGTGGCCCGCCCGTACCTCGCCGAGGCATCCGAGACGCTGGGCGAGACCATCCACCTCGCCCGCCTCGACCGCGGCGACGTGGTCTACCTGGCGACGCGGGAGTCGCACGAGTATCCGCGTACGCTCAGCCGCGTCGGCCGCCGGCTGCCCGCCCACGTGGGCGCCCTGGGAAAGGCGCTGCTGGCCGAACGGCCCGACGGTGAACTTCCCCTGCCGGAAGGCCCGTTGCGCTCACTGACCCGGCACAGCCACACCGACCGCGCCGCCCTGCATGCCGACCTCGCACAGGTACGGAAGCGCGGCTACGCCGTCGACCGCGAGGAAAGCGTCGAGGGCATCGCGGGCTTCGGCTTCGCCCTGCGCGACGACTCCCCCGCCTCGGACGCGGTCAGCTGCTCCGTACCGGTGGGGCGGCTGACCGAGGAGCACGAGCGGCGCATCGTGGCCGTGATGCGGGAGATCCGGGACGGGATCGAAGCCGCGGGCCCTCATGCCTCCGGCAGCAGGGCACCGGACTGGCGCTGAGCGCGCACACGCGCACCGGGCGGACCCCTCAGTGGCGGCGGTCACGCAGGACGAAGGCGCCCCAGCCCAGCAGTTCACGTCCGTGGGCGAGATAGGACGTGCGGGAGTGACGGAGGAAGTCGCTCATGTCCTGGGCGTCCGCGTGGTCGGGATGTGCGCGCAGCCAGTCGCTGATGGTGGACCACTGCGCCGCCACGTAACGGTCCCAGTCGTCCGGCGACGCGAGGACCATCTCCACCAGTTCCAGACCGGCCGCTTCGAAGCACTCGTTCGTGGCGGAAAGGCCCAAGTGGTCGTCCGGCTCCGTCTCCAGCACTTCGCACGCTTCCGTGCTCGGCTCGGCCCGCCAGAACGTCTCCCCGAGAACCAGCGTGCCACCCGCGCGCAGGGAACCGCGCATCAGCTCCAGCGTCCCGGTCAGGCTGCCGCCGATCCAGGCGGCGCCCATGCAGGAAACCAGGTCGAAACCGCCCGGCTCTGCCCGGTACCTGGCCGCGTCACCCCGCTGGAATTCCAGCTGCCGGGCGACGCCCAGCTCGGCAGCGCGCTCGCGTGCGGCATCGAGGAAGACCTGGCTGATGTCGACGCCGACTCCGGTGGTGCCGTGGTCACGAGCCCACAGCGCCGCCAACTCGCCCTTGCCGCAGGCCAGGTCGAGGTGACGCTGACCGTCGTTCGCGGACGCCGCCTCGCCGAGCAGCCGCAGCTTCTCCTCGGTGAAGGGGTTGAGGATGCGGTGCCGGGCTTCGGCGATCTCGTGGTGGCGCAGGGACACGCGTGGGCTCCTCTCGGTGCGTACGGGCTGAACCCTGCCCGTACGCACCGGCGTGGCGCAAACGCGGAAACGGAGTGGTCAGCGCCATGCAAACCCCGCCATGCAGACAGCACCTTGCCGTCAGCGCCGTGCCGACAGCGCCTGGAAGCGCCGCCGCGCTGGGGCGTGTTTGAAAGTAGCGTCGTCCCTCCCCCTGGGCCTTGACGGCCCGGGTGGGGGTCCCCCCCCGGCGAAGCGAGGGGGAGTGCCCCCCGAAGGGCGGGGCCGGCGGCGTCTGGTGCGTGCTGGGGGCACCTCCCAGCGGCAGCTGGGGGAGCAAGGGGGAGGACCGTCCTGTGGGGTTCCCCATGGCGAAGCCCAGGGGAGGGCTACTCGGTCGGTTCGACAACGCTGGGGGCACCTGGGGGAGAGCGTGCGCACCAGACGCCGCTGGCTGGGGGCACCTCCCGGGGGAGGGACTTGAAAAACACGCACTAGGGCCCGGCACGCCGGACCACGACCCGCACTCGCCGAGGAGCCACAGCTCCTAGCTCCTCGGCGTCCCCTCACAAACGAATCGTTCACCTAAGGGTGATCAGGCCGACACGAAACGTCAACCTCCGGGCCGGAAATGGGTGTTACGCCCCTTCTCGTACGCGGACTGCCCCCGGCCGGACTCTCGCGCCCGCTGCCGGATCGGCACCGCCTCGTCCGACTCCCGCGGTCAACTGCACGGCGGGGCCCGCATGTACGGGCGCACCCTCCGGACCGGCCAGGCTCCCCGAACCGGCCGCATCCTCCGAACCGACCGTCCCGAAGACACAGCAGCCCTGGCCGTCACCGGCGCGGTCGAGCTCGCACCAGATGCGTTTGCCCGTGCCCTCGTGCTGCCAGCCCCAGCGGTCGGCGAGACCGGAAACCAGCTCCAGGCCACGTCCGTTGGTGTCCTCGCCGTCCGCTCGGCGCTGACGCGGCGGACGGCTGCTCGTGTCCGTCACCTCCACCCGTACGGCCCCGGAGACGTGACGGCCGGGCAGCAGCATCCGCAGCACAGCGGGAGCACCCGTGTGCACGACCGCGTTGGTCACCAGTTCCGAGATCAGCAGCAACAGCGTCTCCGTCAGCGGCTCGTCCGCGTTGATGCCGCAGCCTGCCAGCCTGGATCTGGCCCAGTTGCGTGCGCGTCCGACCTCCTTCGGGTCCGCCCCGATCTCCAACTGCACCTGAAGCACCTGCACTGCTCACACCGTCCGAACTGGCAAGCACATCGCCTCGCGTTTGCAAGGGATCACGGTCTGTGACCCCGCTCGAGAACAGCATCGTCGACGCATAGTTGGGGCAACAAGCGCTTCAGGCATATTCCGGCGCAAAGGAGTAGGCGTACTGCATACTGTGCGGCACCGTTCAGGCGGGCAGGTAAGCGCGCGCATCGCGCTTCAACGTCTGTTATGCCGCAGCCCTGAATCACCCGCACTCGACGGAGCGTACCGGAGCGGAATGCTGCCTTCCGGTCAGGTGCGGGGCATGAACGAGCGAGTCCTGGCTGCACCGCCGCATTCAGGCGTGGGGCGGTGGCCACTTCCGCGGGCGTACTGGCTCCGCGGGCAGTCGGGGCTCCGTACTCAGGCGGAGAGCGGGCCGGCGGCAGCTCCCTGCTGGGTGGCAGCCGAAAGATCGGGATAGCAGTCGAAGAGGCGGCGTACGCCCAGCGCTGCCAGCACACGGTTGACGTGGGAGCCGTCCTCGGCGCCACGGGCGGGCAGAATCAGCCGCAACTGCCCGGTGCAGGACCGCATCAGCCGACGTGACGCGATCAACACGCCCACACCGCTCGAATCACAGAAGAGCACTTCCGAAAGATCGAGCACCAGGCTCCGACGCCCTTCGGCCACCGCGTCGTGTACGTGCTGCCGTACCGCGGGCGAGGTGACCAGGTCCATCTCTCCGGAAACCCGGAGAACGGCCCACTCCCCCCGCTCCTCCTCCAACACCTTCAACGACACGTCCTTGCATCCCCTTCGCTCGAGTGGGGCCCCTTGCCGCCTTACCGGAATCGTTCCTTCCTTGGTCGGCTGCCCGGACCCCCACGGTCAAAACGAGCCATTCACCAGACCCTAAGCGCTTGTCAGCCAGTTCTCCCCCGCAATGGTCGCAGTCATACCCGCATAACTCCCCTGCAATTTCGGGTGTGATCGGGCAACGACAGTTCTTGAGAAATATCGCAACGTGACGGGATCGACACCATCAGCGATCAGCACGTGAGGCACATTGCCGCAAAGAGGCGTGTGTTGTCAGCCCCTCGCACTACATTCGAGGTTGTCGGGGGGCGACGAGGACGGCTGCGAGGCGGCAGGACCTGGCTGCGACTTGACTGGGAGCCACCATGGCGAATGACACACCACCGCGCTGGGACCGGAAGATGCAGCAACGCCTGGCACGTGGCGAGGCCGCCGCGCTGGGCGAGTTGTACGACCGTTTCGCTTCACTCGTGCACACCCTGTCGCACCGCGTGCTCGACGACGAGACCGCAGCTGACCGCACCACGCGCGACGTGTTCGGCTACATCTGGGAGAACCCGCACACGTACGACCCCAAAGACGGCCCGATGCGCTCCTGGATAGCGGGAGTTACACAACGGCTCGCTGCCGGGCAGCTGCGCCGCACGCACCGCGAGAGCGGTCCGCAGTCTCCTGAACGGCACGAACAGATAGAGGAGAAGGTGCGTGCCGCCTCGACCGCGGCGCGGGCCGACTACATCGTCACCTCCATGCCCGCCTCCCTGCGCGCCGCGCTCGAGCTGACGTACTTCCAGCGCCGCGACTACCGCCAGACGGCACGGCAGTTGGGCGTCACGGACGACGAGGCGAGGCGACGGCTGCGGCTCGGGCTGCAGCTTCTCTCCTCAGCGGCGAGCCATTCGCCGCCTGCGCAGCAGCGCGGCCCCGGGAGTCACCGATGACCGGGCCGGACGGGCCGGACGGGCGGGCTCCGGACGGACCATCGGGCGGGCCTTCGGACAGGCCGCCCCGCATACCCCCGCCGCGGAGCCCCGCGGACGATTCGGCGCTCCCCGGTCTCCCTTACGAGGCCCCGGAGCAGGAGCCCGAGCAGTACGACCACAGGGTGCTGAAGTCGCTGCTCGGCGCATGGGCGCTCTCGGCCTGCTCGACCGGGGAAACAGCCGCGATAGAAGGGCATTTGAGCGACTGCGGTGCCTGCGCCGACGAAGCACTGCGGCTGCGTGACGCGGTCGGACTGCTGCACCCGGAAGACAGCCTGGACCTTGATCCCACGCTGCGCTCGCGGGTGCTGGAGGGCTGCATGGTGCGACGGGCTCCACGCGTGCCCGTCCCGGAGTGGGCCGCCCCCTACGACGCGGAGACCTCTCGACTCGACGCCCTGCTGCGGGACATGGCGGACGAGGAGTGGCTGGCCCCTGTCTGGCTGCGCTGGTTCGACGGGCGGCAGCAGGCGGAGCGGGAGACCACGGTCGCCGGGGTGATAGCCCATCTGCTGGCTGTGGACGGCCTGGTCGCCGGCGCACTCGGCCTGCCGGACCCGCTCGCCTACGACAGCGGCGGCCACGAGCGCGGCGGCAACGGCAACACCGACCGTGCTGCCGGCAGCGGCGGAGCACCCGACGACGGAGACGTCCTGCGTACGGCCGGCCCCGCAGAGCGCACCGA
>DATMEI010000840.1:0-12173 GCA_035556995.1 Streptomyces sp. | reverse complement strand
CATCGCGCAGGACCTGCACATCGTCTACCGCGTCTACGGCGGGGCCAAGGGCAAGGGCAGTGCGACGGCGGCCCTCAACCGCATCGTGCGCCGCAAGCCCGGCGGGGGCATGCGCGAGGTGCACGCGGTCAGGGGCGTCAGTTTCACTGCCTACCGCGGCCAGGCCATAGGACTGATCGGCTCGAACGGCTCGGGCAAGTCGACGCTGCTGCGTGCCATCGCCGGCCTGCTTCCCGCAGAGAGCGGCCACGTCTACACCAACGGCCAGCCGTCGCTGCTCGGCGTGAACGCCGCGATGATGAACGACCTGACAGGTGAACGCAACGTCGTTCTGGGCGGGTTGGCCATGGGAATGTCGCGCGAGGAGGTGGCGGAGCGCTACCAGAGCATCGTCGACTTCTCCGGCATCAACGAGAAGGGCGACTTCATCACGCTGCCGATGCGCACCTACTCCTCGGGCATGGCGGCCAGGCTGCGCTTCTCCATCGCGGCGGCCAAGAACCACGATGTGCTGATGATCGACGAGGCGCTGGCGACGGGCGACAAGAAGTTCCAGCGGCGCTCCGAGGAGCGCATCCGTGAACTGCGCGGCGAGGCAGGCACCGTCTTCGTCGTCAGCCACAACAACAAGACGATCCGCGACACCTGCGAGCGGACGCTGTGGCTGGAGAAGGGCGAACTCGTCCACGACGGGCCGACGGAGGAAGTGCTCAAGGAGTACGAGAAGTTCACGGGCAAGTAGCCGGAACAGACGCACACTGCACAACTGCACAAGGCACACACCCGCGAGCAGCGGCTGATCCGGTCCCCCGTACCGGTTCAGCCGCTGCTCGTCGTGTGCCACCGTCGTGCAGGGCGGCGCGAGGAGGCCGTCAGACCCCTGCGGGTGTACGCCCCGCCTCCTGCTGGGCTTCCGTCTCCGGGGCGGGTTTCGCCGGCGGCGCCGATTCCTCCAGGCCGACCTTGCTGTGCAGCACCCGCAGCAGACGCGGCGCGTACCAGGCTCCCCGTCCGAGCAGCCGCATCGCGGCGGGCACCAGCACCCCTCGCACGGCGACCGCGTCGATGAGGATCGCCAGCCCGCTGCCCAGACCGAACATCTGCAGGAAGCTGATCTCGCTGGTGCCGAAGGCGAAGAAGCTCACCGCCAGCAGCCCTGCCGCCATGGTCACGATGCGACCGGTGCGGGAGAGCCCGCTGGTGACGGCGGTGGTGTTGTCGGCGCCCGCGTCGTGCAGCTCCTTGATGCGGCTGGTGACGAAGACCTCGTAGTCCATGGAGAGCCCGAAGACGATGCAGAACATCAGCACCGTCATCGAGGTGTCCATCGGCATGGCCGTGAAGCCGAGGGCGGAGGAGAGATGGCCGTCCTGGAAGATCCAGACCATCGCGCCGATCGAAGCGGTCAGGCTCACCGTGTTGAGTACGAGCGCGCGCAGCGGCTGCACGACGCTGCCGGTGAACAGGAACAGCAACACGAACGTGGTGCCGACGACCATGCCGATGGCGGCGGGCAGCCGGTCGCCGATCGAGGCCTTGGTGTCGATGAGTTGAGCGTCCTGACCGCCGACCAGCGCTTCACCGCTGCCGGGCGCCGCCACGTCACGGATGCCGCGCACCACGTCCTGCCTGTCGGCTGACCCGGACTTCACATCGGGGGTGACGGTGAGCAGCTGCGCGTCGGGACGGCCGAGCGCCGCCTCGGCACGGCCGGGCGGGGAGGCCTGCCCCTCGGTGTACGTACCGCTGCTGGCCTGCACACGGACCACGCCGTCGAGCTGTGAGAGGCGGCCGGCGTACGTGCCGAGCTCGTTCTTCGGCACCGCTGAGGTGGTCACGACCTGGATGGCGTCCGCGGCACTGCCGGGGAAGTCCTCCTGGAGCGCGGTGCCGACCTGACGGCTCTGCGCGTCCTCGGGCAGGACACGCTCGTCGGGCATCCCGAAACCCGCCCCCAGCAGCGGGCTCGCTGCGAGCAGCAGCACCGCGAGCACGGGCAGCGCAGTCAGCACGGGCCGCCGCATCACCGTGCGGGCGAGGTTGCCCCACAGCGGCGCGTCCGGCCGGCGCACGGCGTCAGCCCAGGGGAGCCGCCCCTTGTTGACGCGATGTCCGAGCACCGCCAGCAGCGCGGGTACGACGAAGAGCGCGGCCAGTGCGGCGATGGCCACGACACCGATGCCGGCGTAGGCGAAGGAGCGCAGGAAGAAGGGCGGGAAGAGGAGCAGGGCTGCCAGCGCCGCGACGACCGTGGCGGCGGAGAAGGCGATGGTGCGGCCCGCGGTGGTGACGGTGGTGCGCAGAGCGTCCGCCACCTCGTCCCCGGCGGAGAGCCGTTCCCGGAATCGGCTGACGATCAGCAGTCCGTAGTCGATGCCGAGTCCGAGCCCGAGTGCCGTGGTGAGGTTGACGGAGAAGACCGAGACATCGGTGAGGCTGCCCAGTACGAAGAGTTCGGCGAACGTGCCCAAGACGGCGATGAGTCCGATGGCGAGCGGCAGCAGTGCGGCGACGAAGCTGCCGAACGCGATCACGAGCAGGATCAGGGTGACCGGCACGGCGATGGCCTCGGCGACGGCGAGATCCGCGGAGACCTGGCTGGAGATGTCGTTGTTGAGCGCGGCGGCACCGCCCGCCCGTACCTCGATCGGGCCCCTGCCGCCGCTCCATTCATCCGTGATCGCCTTGGTGTGGTCGGCGACCTCGGTACTGTCACCCCGCACATGGGCCAGGACGAGCGCCTGGGTGCCGTCCTGCGAGGTGAGCGCGGAGCCGCCGGGGCCCCAGTAGGACGAGACGTGGGAGATCCGGGACTCGTCCTTGAGGCCTGCGGTCAGCTCCCGGCCTGCCTTGCGTACGGCTGCGGAGTCGAGGCTTCCGCTGTCGGCCCGTACCAGCAGAACGAGGTTGTCCTCGCCGCCGAACTTCTCCTCGATCAGGGTCTGGGCCCGGCTGGACGGGGCGTCCGGGTCCTCGAAGCCACCGGCCTGGAGCTTGCCGAACGCGCCGAAACCGATGGCGCCCATGGCCACGACGGCGATGAGGCTGAGTACAAGCAGGGCCCGGGACCTGCGCAGCGTCAGGTCAGCGATTCTTCGTAGCACGGTTGTCCCCCCATGAACAGTGGTGTGCCCACCGATGTTTACGGTGTCAACTTGGACTCTTCCAGGGAATGTTAATGCTGTCAACATCGGGCAGGATGGAAGTATGGCGGACATGGGAGCGAAGACCGGTGCGGGGGCTGACGCGGTGACGGACGGTCCCGGACATGGCAAGGGTGAGCGCGGTGGAAAGGCCGCGTACCACCACGGCGATCTGCGCAACGCACTGATCGACGCGGCGACCGATCTCGCCCGTGACGGCGGACCTGAGGCCGTGGTGCTGCGCGCCGCCGCCCGCCGGGTCGGCGTCTCACCGACGGCCGCCTACCGCCACTTCGCCGGCCAGGGAGAGCTGCTTCACGCGGTCAAGGAGCTGGGCCAGCAGCGGCTGTCGGAGTCGATGGAGGCCGCAGCGGCCCAGCCTGCGCCTGCCGGTTCCGGTCCCGAGGCCGAGATGCGGGTCCGCTCCATCGGGCGCGCCTATCTCGCATTCGCCCGCAGGGAGCCCGGCCTCTACCGGGTCGCGTTCTGTCACGATCCGCTCAGGGTGAGTTCACCGGACGGGGCGATCGACCCCGGCGAGGAGGGGACCTGGGGGTTCCGCTCCTTCGGCATCCTGGTCCAGGCCCTGGATGCCCTCGTCGAGCAGGGCCGGATGCCGGTGCGGCGCCGCGCCGGCGCGGAACTCTCGGCCTGGGCGGTGGTCCACGGGCTGTCCATGCTCTTCCTCGACGGCCCGCTCTCGCACCTGACGGCGGAAGAGACCGATGCGGTTGCCGAGCGCGCCTTCGATGTCCTGATTGCGGGATTCACGGCGCCCTGAGCCGCCTTTCATTCCTCTCCGTCAGTAAATAGAGATCGCCTGTACTGCCTGAGTCATCGCAGTGCAACAGCAGTCAGTTGCTGCTTCAGGAATGCCGTTGCACTGCTGTTTTCTGCCGCACCTCGCTGCGCCATTACTCACCGTCAAGCGGGGCCATTGCCCTCGCCATGCCCATGCGGCGTGTCCGAAATAGGATGTTTTTGCCCAGCGGTGTAGAAACGGAGATGTGACGGCAATGGCTTCTGGCAGCACGTGGTGAGCGCGGAGGCGGACGCGCATGCGCGTGCCGTCCTCGCCAAGGCCACGCGGGAGAACTTCCCGGTGGCGCCCGGATTTCTGCCGCGGGAGTGGCGCGACGATCTGATGGCCGTCTACGGCTACGCCCGCCTCGTCGACGACATCGGCGACGGCGACCTCGCCCCCGGCGGGCGCGACGCGAAGTATCTGGGCCTGGGCCCCGACTGGGGGAGCGACCAGGGTGCCGACCGTCTCGCGATGCTCGATGCCTTCGAGGCCGACCTGCGCCGTCTGTTCGACGACGGCATTTCGGGGCCCGGCCATCCGCTGCTGCGCGCACTCGCCCCCACCGTGCGGCGTAGCAACCTCACCCCCGAACCATTCCTGGCGCTCATCGAGGCCAACCGCCAGGACCAGAAGGTGCGCCGCTACGCCGACCACGCCGAGCTGCTCCAGTACTGCGAACTGTCGGCCAACCCCGTCGGCCACCTCGTACTGGCCATCACAGGCACCGCGACCCCCCAGCGGCTGCGTTACTCCGACGACGTCTGCACGGGGCTGCAGATCGTCGAACACCTCCAGGACGTCGCAGAGGACCTGCGCCGCGACCGCATCTACCTCCCCGCGGAGGACATGGCCCGTTTCCACGTCACCGAGACCGACCTCGCCGCCCCGAGGGCGAACGCATCCGTCCGCGCCCTGCTGGCAGCCGAGGCCGAACGCGCCCGGGACCTGCTGTCGGCGGGCGACCCTCTCGTCGCCGGCGTCCACGGGCGGCTCAAGCTGCTGCTCGCCGGCTTCACGGGAGGTGGCCGTGCCGTTCTGCGGGCCATCAGCCGTGCCGGATACGACGTACTCCCAGGACCTCCCCGAGCCACCACGCGCGGCCTGCTGCGCGAGGTGGCCGCAACCCTGCGAAGAAAGGGGTGAGCGAGCCGTGGACAGAGCCCGGCCCGTACTGCACGTGCCGCCGGCGGTGGCCGCCGCGTACAGCTACTGCGAGTCCGTCACGGGCCAGCAGGCCCGCAACTTCGCTTACGGCATCCGGCTGTTGCCGACCGGCAAGCGACGGGCGATGTCCGCGCTCTACGCGTTCTCACGGCGCGTCGACGACATCGGCGACGGCCACCTCGGACAGCCCGTCAAGGAAGCACGTCTGGAGGAGACCCGCCAGCTGCTCGGCCGCATCCGCGAGGGCGGCATCGACCACGACGACACCGACCCCGTCGCCGTCGCCCTCAGCGACGCCGCACGCCACTACCCGCTCCCGCTGGGCGGACTCGACGAACTGATCGACGGTGTGCTGCTGGACGTGCGCGGCACGACCTACGGCAGCTGGGAGGAGCTCGAGGTCTACTGCCGGTGCGTGGCCGGGGCGATCGGGCGCCTCTCGCTCGGAGTGTTCGGAACCCTGCCGGGGGTGCGGGAGGCTGCTCGCGCCTCCGAGTACGCCGACACCCTCGGACTCGCGCTCCAACTCACAAATATTCTCCGGGACCTGAGGGAAGACGCTGATCACGGACGCTCGTACCTGCCTGCGGAGGATCTTGAAAAATTCGGTTGCTCCGCTGACTTCCCCAGCCATGACGTGCCTGCCGAAGGTGACTTCCGCGGGCTGGTGCACCACGAAGTCCAGCGCGCCCGCGCCCTGTTCACTCACGGCTACCGACTGCTCCCTCTGCTCGACCGCAGATCCGGTGCATGTGTCGCCGCCATGGCCGGGATCTATCAGCGGCTCCTCGACCGCATCGCCGCCGATCCGTACGCCGTGCTGCGCACACGCGTCTCGCTGCCCAGCAGGCAGAAGGCGTACGTGGCCGTACGCGGACTCTCGGGCGTCGACGCACGGCAGGCGGCCCGGCGGAGCGCACGCACATGAACAGCCCTGACACACGGATGGCGCCCCAGCGCAGTGGCGGCACGGGGCGCCGTAAGGCTGTCGTGATCGGTGGGGGCCTCGCGGGCGCCACAGCGGCGCTGAAGCTGGCCGACGCGGGTGTGGCCACCACGCTCGTCGAGTCCCGGCCGAGGCTCGGCGGTCTGGCCTTCTCCTTCCGCCGCGACTCACCCGCGGGAGCGCTCACCGTCGACAACGGGCAGCACGTGCACCTGCGTTGCTGCACCGCATACACCTGGTTCCTGGAGCGGATCGGCGGTGCACAACTCGCACCGCTGCAGCGCCGGTTGGACGTGCCCGTCCTCGACGCCGCCCATGAGCGCCCCCGGTTGGCAAGACTGAGCCGCAGCGCACTGCCCGTACCGCTCCACCTGGCCGGCAGCCTTGCCGCCTACCGTCACCTCTCACTGCTCGAGCGGATCGCAGCCGGCCGCGCCGCACTCGCACTGAAGAAGCTGGACCCGGCAGATCCGGCTCTGGACGGCGTCGACTTCGCCACCTGGCTGCACCGGCACGGCCAGACGGCCCGCGCGGTCGAGGCGCTCTGGGACCTGGTCGGGAGCGCCACCCTCAACGCACGTGCCCCGAATGCCTCGATGGGTCTTGCGGCCATGGTCTTCAAGACCGGTCTGCTCTCCGAGCCGGGCGCCGCCGACATCGGCGTCTCGGGCGTACCGCTGGGTCATCTGCATGACACCCTCACGCGTGCCGCGCTGGAGGCAGCCGGGGTGCGCACGGTGACTCAGTCCAAGGCGCGCGCCGTCACAGCGCGGGAGAGCGGCGGCTGGCAGGTCACCGTCGTGCACGGACAGGCACCGCCCTTGGACCACGACGCCGACGCCGTCGTACTGGCCGTGCCTCAGCGGGAAGCGCACGAGCTTCTGCCCGAGGGTGCGCTGCCCGATCGCCGGCGCCTTCTCGACATCGGAACCGCACCCATCGTCAACCTCCATGTCCTCTACGACCGCCGTGTGCTGCGCCGCCCCTTCTTCGCCGCGCTCGGCTCACCCTTGCAGTGGGTCTTCGACCGTACGGGCCCATCCGGGATCGCCGGCGGCCAGTACCTCGCTGTCTCCCAGTCGGCCGCATACGAGGAGATCGACCTGCCCGTGGGCGTGCTGCGCGAGCGCTGCCTCGGCGAGCTCGCACGGTTGCTGCCCGCCGCACGGGGTGCGGTCGTACGCGATTTCTTCGTCACCCGGGAGCGCGCAGCCACTTTCGACCCGCGTCCGGGGGTCGGCCGGCTGCGCCCCGCCGCACGTACCGGGGCGCCCGGTGTCTGCCTCGCCGGAGCTTGGACCGATACTGGCTGGCCAGCGACCATGGAGAGCGCCGTACGGAGTGGGATCACCGCCGCCCGGGAAGCCCTCACCGCCATGGGCCGTCCGTACGACAACGACACGGTGCCCGGCACCGAAGGAAGGGCGGTGGCATGACCAGCCTCGATGCGACCGGCACAGCACGCGAACGCGGCACGGCCGACACACTGAGAGCCACCAGCGGTGCCCGCACATCCAGCGATACCAGCACCACCGGCAAAGAACGCAGAGGAGACCCCGTGACCACGGCGAACCAGAACACCGTCGTCGACGACACGAGCGTCAGCGCTCTGCTGGAGCGAGGGCGCCGGCTCGCCACCCCCGGGCTGCGCGCCGCCGTCGCCCGGCTCGCACCACCGATGGACACCGTCGCCGCGTACCACTTCGGGTGGATCGACGCGGAGGGCCGGCCCTCCGACGCCGACGGAGGCAAGGCCGTACGTCCCGCACTCGCCCTGCTCTCCGCCGAGGTCGCCGGGGCCGCTCCCGAGACCGGGCTGCCGGGCGCGGTCGCCGTCGAGCTGGTGCACAACTTCTCGCTGCTGCACGACGACTTGATGGACGGCGACGAGCAGCGCCGCCACCGCGACACCGTGTGGAAGGTGCACGGGCCCGCACAGGCGATCCTCGTCGGCGACGCGCTCTTCGCTCTCGCCAACGAAATACTGCTGGAGCCCGCCACCGTCGAGGCCGGCCGCGCGACGCGGCGCCTGACGCGGGCCACCCGCAGGCTCATCGACGGGCAGGCACAGGACATCTCCTACGAGCACCGCGAGCGTGTCACCGTCGAGGAGTGCCTGGAGATGGAGGGCAACAAGACCGGCGCCCTGCTGGCCTGCGCCGTCTCCATCGGGGCCGTGCTGGGCGGTGCCGACGACCGTACGGCCGACGCCCTGGAGGACTACGGCTACCACTTGGGCCTCGCGTTCCAGGCCGTCGACGACCTGCTGGGGATCTGGGGCGATCCGGAGGCGACGGGCAAGCAGACGTGGAGCGACCTGCGTCAGCGCAAGAAGTCCCTGCCCGTGGTCGCTGCGCTCTCCTCCCCGGATCCCGCCGCGACGCACCTGGCAAAGCTGATGCGGACCGATGCGAAGAAGAGCCAGGCCGAGTTCGAGGACTTCGACGAGGCGGAGTTCGCCGCTCGTGCCGCCCTCATCGAGGAGGCCGGAGGCCGGGAGTGGACCTCCCAGGAGGCGCAGCGGCAGCACACGACAGCACTGGCCGCACTTGATCCCGTCGACATGCCCGGTCATGTACGCGATCAGCTGACCGCGCTGGCCGACTTCGTCGTCGTACGACAGCGATGACCACCCGGCCCCGGCCCTTAACCGGACCGGCCGCCGGCACGACCACAACACCCTCGCCGGACCCTTCGGAAGGGAAAGAGATGACAGCGACAACCGACGGCAGCACAGGGGCCGCGGCGGCCCGTCCACTCTCCCGTACGAAGAACACCGGTCCCGGCGGCACCGGCCTGTTCCTGCTGGGGGACGAGGGCCGGGAGCCGCCGCAGGACGGTCTCGCGGCCCGTGCCGAGCGTACGGCCCGTCGCGCTGTGGAGAATCTCCTGACGCGGCAGGACGCCGAGGGCTGGTGGAAGGGCGACCTCGAAACCAACGTCACCATGGACGCCGAGGACTTGCTGCTGCGTGAGTTCCTCGGCATCCGCGACGAGCGCACCACACAGGAGGCCGCCCGCTTCGTACGCTCCCAGCAGCGCGCGGACGGTACGTGGGCGACGTTCCACGGAGGTCCCGGAGATCTCTCCACCACCGTCGAGGCGTACGTCGCGCTCCGGCTCGCCGGAGACGTCCCGGACGCGCCGCACATGGCGCGTGCCTCCGCGTGGGTGCGTGAGCACGGCGGTGTCGCCTCCACCCGGATCTTCACCCGGATCTGGCTGGCGCTCTTCGGCTGGTGGCGCTGGTCGGATCTGCCCGAACTGCCGCCCGAAATCATCTACTTCCCGAAGTGGTTCCCGCTCAACATCTACGACTTCGCCTGCTGGGCACGGCAGACGATCGTGCCGCTCACCGTCGTCTCGGCGAAGCGGCCCGTACGAGCGGCGCCCTTCTCCCTCGATGAACTCCACCGGGATCCGTCACGCCCCAACCCCCGGCAGAGGATGGCGCCCGCGGCCAGCTGGGACGGTCTCTTCCAGCGCCTGGACCGCGTCATGCACGCGTACCGCAAGGTCGCCTCCAAGTCACTGCGCAGGGCCGCGCTCAAGAGCGCCGCCCGTTGGATCGTCGAGCGGCAGGAGAACGACGGCTGCTGGGGCGGGATCCAGCCTCCCGCGGTCTACTCCCTGATCGCGCTGCGGCTGCTCGGGTACGACCTGGACCACCCGGTCATGCGGGCCGGACTGGAGTCCCTGGACCGCTATACCGTCCGCTACGAAAACCCCGCAGGCGAAGACGGCGTGGAGGGTGTCGAGGGCGGGGAGAGCGGCACCCGGCGCATGATCGAGGCGTGCCAGTCACCCGTCTGGGACACGTGTCTGGCCACCATCGCCCTCGCCGACGCCGGACTGCCCGCTGACCACCCGGCGTTGGTGAAGGCCGCCGACTGGATGCTCGGCGAGCAAGTCGTGCGTCCTGGCGACTGGTCCGTACGCAGACCCCAACTGCCGCCCGGCGGCTGGGCGTTCGAGTTCCACAATGACAACTACCCGGACACCGACGACACCGCCGAAGTCGTGCTCGCGCTGCGCCGTGTGCAACACCACGACCAGGCCCGGGTGGAGACCGCCGTACGGAGGGCCGTGCGCTGGAGCCTCGGAATGCAGTCCAGGAACGGCGCCTGGGGAGCCTTCGACGCCGACAACGACAGCCCCTTCCCCAACCGGCTGCCGTTCTGCGATTTCGGCGAGGTCATCGACCCTCCTTCCGCCGATGTCACCGCCCACGTGGTGGAGATGCTCGCGGCCGAGGGCCACGGTGACGATCCGCGCGTGCGCAGGGGAGTGGACTGGCTGCTCGCCGAACAGAAGGTCAGCGGCGCCTGGTTCGGCCGCTGGGGTGTCAACTACGTATACGGCACAGGGGCGGTGGTCCCCGCGCTCACAGCCGCCGGACTGCCCGTCACGCACCCCGCCATCCGCCGTGCCGTCAGCTGGCTCGAGAGCGTCCAGAACCAGGACGGCGGCTGGGGCGAAGATCTGCGTTCCTACCTCCCCGGAGCCGAATGGGCCGGGCAGGGTACCTCCACCGCGTCCCAGACCGGCTGGGCACTGCTCGCGCTCCTCGCCGCGGGCGAACGGGAGTCCCTGGCCGTCGAGCAGGGGATCAGCTGGCTCTCACAGACCCAGCGCGAGGACGGTTCCTGGGACGAGCCGCACTTCACCGGCACCGGGTTCCCCTGGGACTTCTCGATCAATTACCACCTGTACCGGATGGTCTTTCCCCTCACCGCACTCGGCCGCTATCTGCACGGCACCGGTGGTGCCGACATCGGGCGGCAGGAAACCAGATGACGGTCCCCGGTGACCACAGCCCGCTGCTGATCGCATGCGCGCTGGGCATCGAACGGCTCGCGCTGCGACGCTTCGGCGCCGTCCCGGACGGTGCGGCGGGCCCGGTCACCGTGCTGCGCACCGGCATGGGCCCGGAGGCCGCCGGACGTGCCGTGGCGTCCGCCCTGCGGGACGAGCCCGAGGAGGGCGGCACCGCCGTGGTGGCGACCGGGTTCTGCGCAGGCCTCCTCCCCGGCATGCACCCCGGCGACCTCGTCGTGGCCGATGAGACAAGGGATGCGGCAGGCCGTACGGAATGCGCCGGGACCGGCCTGCTGGCTGAGGCCCTGCGCCCCTACGGCACTGTGCACATCGGACCGCTCGCCGGGTCGGCGCACGTCGTGCACGGCCTCGCACGTGCCGCGCTGCACACCACGACCGGGGCCGTGGCCGCCGACATGGAGTCGGCGGCCACGCTCCGTACAGCAATGCTCTCCACCGTCAGAGGCACCAGCGCCGGCAGGGATACCGGCGCCGGCACCGGCAATCCGTCTGCGGCAACGCCGCGGCGTCCGGTTGCGGCCGTACGGGTGGTGGTCGACGCGCCAGGACATGAACTGATCCGTCTGGGGACACTGCGGGGTGGAATATCTGCATTCCGTGTACTTCGCAGCATTCTGCCCGCATTCCTCGAATGGCACCGATCCTTGCTGCTCCCCTGGAGGTGAGCGAGTCATGGCCATGCCTCTGCGTCAGACCGTCCGAATCGGCAGCTATCTCTTTCAGCAGAAGCTGCGCGGCCGCGAGAAGTTCCCGTTGATCGTGGAACTGGAGCCGCTGTTCGCTTGCAATCTCGCGTGTGAGGGCTGCGGGAAGATCCAGCACCCCGCCGGAGTGCTCAAGCAGCGGATGCCGGTCGCGCAGGCGGTCGGGGCGGTGATGGAATCCGGTGCCCCGATGGTCTCCATCGCGGGCGGCGAGCCGTTGATGCATCCCCAGATCGGTGAAATCGTCCGCCAGTTGGTGGCCAAGAGGAAATACGTCTTCCTGTGCACCAACGCCATGCTGCTGCGCAAGAAGATGGACAAGTTCAAGCCCTCGCCGTACTTCGCGTTCGCCGTGCACATCGACGGACTGCGCGAGCGGCACGACGAGTCCGTCGCGAAGGAGGGCGTGTTCGACGAGGCGGTGGCAGCGATCAAGGAAGCCAAGAAGCGCGGCTTCCGGGTCACCACCAACTCCACCTTCTTCAACACCGACACCCCGCAGACCATCATTGAGGTGCTCAACTACCTCAATGACGACCTGAAGGTGGACGAGATGATGATCTCGCCCGCGT
>DATMEI010000839.1:0-3544 GCA_035556995.1 Streptomyces sp. | reverse complement strand
GCAGTCACGCAGCGCCGGCTGGGCGAGTGGCGAGAGGCCGAGCAAGAATCCGGTCTCGCGGCAGCGCACCGAAGGTGAGCAGTAGCGCATTTCAGCGGCGGCGAGGTGGGAGAGCGCAGGCCCCACCCTCTGCACTTCGTGCCACCCCGCGGCGTCGAGCGAGCGGCTGTCTGCGAACCGCACGTCGAGCACTGACGAGCTGCGGCTTGAAGCCAGCAGGGTGAGGCGGGTGGCCATGCCGCGATCGTAGGACGACCGGCGCCCGTGTTCGATAGGGCCATCGTCAGTCCGCGTGGTCTGCCCAGGTCAGCGGCGCTCGGGCACCGCCGCCCGCCACCGATGGTGGGAGCATGAGCACCGGCGGCGAAAGCGGAGATAACGGGCACGGGAGGCCGGCGTGGAGCTGGACGAGGTCGCGGACGAGCTGTACGGGCTGCTACCGGAGGAGTTCACCGCCGCCCGGAACGACCGAGCGCAGCGTGCCCGCGCCGAGGGGCAGCGGGAACTGGCCGAGCAGATCCGCGGGCTGCGGCGCCCGACTCTGTCCGCGTGGGCCGCCAACCTGCTGGTGCGCGAGCAGCAGGAGGAAGTCGCGCCGCTGCTGCAGCTGGGAGAGCAGCTGAGCGGCGCGCACCGCAACCTGGACGGGGAGCAGCTGCGCGCCCTCTCACATCAGCAGCACCAACTGGTGAGCGCCCTGGCCCGGCAGGCGGGAGCGCTGGCTTCGGATGCCGGCCGGCCCCTCAGCCCTCAGGCCCAGCAGGAAGTCGCACAGACTCTCCAGGCGGTGATGGCCGACCCGGACGCCGCGCAGGAGTGGGCGGCAGGACGGCTCTCCAAGCCCCTCTCCGTTCCCGTCGGATTCGACGCCGCAGCCCGGGAGGCCGCTGCCGCCCCGGGCCGCCGCAAGAGCGCCGCAGCGGACGGGCGGAAGTCCACGTCCACGGGCGCGGGCCGTGGCAAGGGCGATGCCCGCGAGGACGTACGGGCGCGGAAGCGGAGCCAGGAGGCCGGCGAGCACGCACGACGGGACGCCCGTGAAGCCGCCGGCGCGGCACACTCGCTCCGCCAGGAGGCGGACGCGGCCCTCGAGGAGGCCGGTGCCGCGCGCGCCGCACGCCAGGAGGCCGAGGAACGCCTCAAGCAGCTCCGCGATGAACTACGGCAGGCCGAGGAGGCTCATTCCCGCTCGCGCAAGCGTGAGCGGGAGGCCGGCCGCGCGGAGCGTGAGGCACGCCGCCGCGCCGAGTCCGCCGAGGACCGTGCGCAGCGGCTGTCCGACGCCTTGCCGTCCGATGCGGTGCCGTCCGATGCGGTGCCGTCCGACCGTACGCGCAGCCGCTCCGCCCCCCGTTCCAAAGGCCGCAGATGAAGTCGGCATCCCGTCAACTGCCGTGCTGCGTACGGCTCATCCCGGCTTCGGCTTCTCCCGGACCACGTCCTGCGGCCTCTTGTCCTCACGCAGACCGAGGAAGCGCGGATGCCGCAGCCTGCCGTCCCGCGTCCACTCGGTGAAGCCGACCTCTGCGACGAGTTCGGGCGACGTCCAGCGCGCGCCCTTCTCGCGTACGGGATCGGCGAACGGCGAGGTCTGTCTGGCCAGTTCACCGAGCCGGCGCCGCAGGTCGAGCAGCGTGGCCTGGTTGTAGCCGGTGCCGACCTTGCCCGCGTAGCGCAGCCGTCCGTCCTGGTAGTGGCCGAGCAGCAGCGCGCCGAATCCGACTCTGCTGCCGGAGGGTTCGGTGTAGCCGCCGATGACGAACTCCTGACCCGCTTCGCACTTGAGCTTCAGCCAGTCCGGGGAACGACGGGGGAGGTAGCGTCCTTCGGCCACCTTGGCGATCAGGCCTTCCCACCCCCGCGAGCAGGCGTCGTCCAGCAGCTGCTGTCCTCCCTGGTTGCGGTGGGTCGTGAAGCGCAGTGGGGCGCGGAAGTCGAGTGCGCCGCGCAGCAGTTGCTTGCGGGCGCGCAGCGGGAGCGCCCTGACGTCGGCACCGTCGAGCCGGAGCAGGTCGAAGAGGTAGTAGGTGACGGCGACGCCGCTGGCGCGCGCCTGCCGGGGGTCGGACAGTTGCATGCGCTGCTGGAGCCGTGCGAAGTCCGTCCGGCCCGCGGCGAACGCGACGATCTCTCCGTCGACGGTGAAGTCGGTGCTGTGCTGCCGGGCGAGGGCTTCGGCGATCTCCGGGTAGCTGCCGTTGAGCGGTTTGCCCGTGCGGGAGAGCAGCCGCACGTCCTCTCCTTCGCGTACGGCGAGGACGCGGATGCCGTCCAGTTTGCGTTCGAAGAGCCAGCCGCCGCCCTCGAAGTCCCGCCGGTCGCTGAGTGTGGCGAGCATGGGCCGCGCCGCCAGGTCCGCGCCGGGAGGTGCCTCCCGGAGCCGGCTGCGGTGTTCGGCGGGCAAGGCATCCAGCAGTCCGCTGCTCATCGGCCCGTTCCTTCCCGCCGGGAGAGCCGGCTCTCTCCCCGGCCTGCTCGGCCCGCGTGCCGGGCGTCGCGCGTACCCCTGTGAGCACGCGTCATGCGGTACGACGCCCGGAGAGAGCTGTGAAACATGGCACCGCACCCGGCCCCGGTATGGCGGTTTTTGCCGTCACTCTCCGGGCAACCGGGGATGCACAGGCGAACAAGCCGCAATACACCGGCCCCGGTGGTCCGGGGAAGGGAACGGAGGCTCAATCATGCTGAAGGCAATCGCAGATGTGCTGCGCACGATCGGCGGCGCTATCGCCACCATCGTGACCCTGCCGTTCCGGCTCGTGGCCCGGCTCTTCGGCGGGGCCTCCGACAGCGCGCACGGCCGCCACTGACGGCCCGTCGCCTCTGGCTTCTGCCCGGCCCGCTCACGACCACGGGCCGGGCAGTCGTATGTCCGCTCGCGGCTCAGCCCAGCACCTCTTCGCAGGCGGTACGCAGACGCCGTACGCCCTCCACGAGATCGGCCTCCCCCGTCGCGGGAGCGAAACTGATCCGCAGATGCGGGGCGGCGGACTCGGCGGCGAAGTACGGACGGCCGGGTGCGACGGCCACACCCGCGCGCAGCGCGGCACCGGCGAGGGCGGTCGCGTCCGTACCGTCTGGGAGGCGCAGCCACAGGTGGTAGCCGCCGCGGGGCGCGTGCGCCGGTGACAGCGAAGGCACCTCACGCGCGAGAGCGGTGAGCATCACGTCACGCCGCTGCCTCAACTCCCCCGCCACAGTGCGCAGATGACGCCGCCACGCGGGCGCCCCGACGAGTTCGAGCGCGGCCTCCTGCAGCGGCCGTGACACGAAGAAGCTGTCCACGGTCTGCACGGCACGCAGCCGCTCCAGCACCGGGCCGTGGGCTGCGAGGGCACCGACGCGCAGGCTGGGCGAGGTGATCTTGGTCAGCGAGCACAGGTGGACGACCCTGCCGTCCGGGTCGGCGGAGCGCAGGGTGGGCGGCAGCGCGCCGGCGTCCTCGTGGACGAGGCTCCGGGCGAAGTCGTCCTCGATGACGAAGGCCCCGGCATCCTTGGCCGCTCGCAGGACGGCTTCTCTGCGCTCGGCGGGGAGCACCGCT
>DATMEI010000838.1:0-13395 GCA_035556995.1 Streptomyces sp. | reverse complement strand
CGTAGCAGTGAGGTAAGGCTTGAAGGTCTCTTTTTCCGATTACGCGTCGGGTGCGGTCGTAGCGACCGCCCTGGTCAACACCGCACCTGTGGTGAGGAGAAGCTCAGGTGAGGCTC
Source organism: Streptomyces sp. (assembly GCA_035556995.1). GTDB lineage: Bacteria > Actinomycetota > Actinomycetes > Streptomycetales > Streptomycetaceae > Streptomyces. The sequence continues at coordinate 13,279 of DATMEI010000838.1, read as the reverse complement.
TGCTCACCCCGGCAGACCTTGCGGGCTTCCTCGATGAGCACGACATCCGTCCCGACGCGTTGAGAAAGGGCCGCCACCCCACCGACGGTGATCTCAAGCATGTGCGCGCACTCCGCCAAGAGCTCCGCGGCATCCTGGAGTCGAGCACCGAAGATCACGCCGCCGAGGGTGCGAACGCACTGGTGATGCGCGCAGGGACAGGACCGGTACTGCACCGCGACCCCGACGACAGCCGCTGGCAGTGGTACGTCGCAACTGCCCAGCAGGCGTCTCTGGCCGAGGAGTTGGCTGTCCTGACGGGCACCGGCATGCTGGGCGTCCTGCGCACCTTGAGCCACGAGCGGTTCCGCAGCTGCGCCTCACCCGAGTGCGACGGGATGTTCGTCGACACCAGCCGCGCCGGACGCCGCCGCTACTGCATGCCCGACGTGTGCGGCAACCGCCTCAACGTCGCCAGGCACCGCGCCCGTCAACTGGCGAGCACACAAACACGAGCGCCCGCTCGCCGGCGTCCGCCTCCCGGCGTCACGGCGTGATCGCCGTGATGAAGCGGTACTTCTCGTCGCTGCCGCCCGGTGCCGCCGGGCGGCGCAACTCCACCAGGGCCAGGGGCCGTCCGACCGGCTCCCCCGTGTCCGGGTCGAAAGCTATCTCGCCGCTCACGCCCCGCACCCGCAGCTTCCCGTTGGTCTGTTCAAGTACGGCCAGCACCATGCGCGGTGTGACCTCGCGCGTCCCGTACACGCCCACGGCCGTACGTGCAGCCTTGCCGATGGTGTACGTCGCGTCGTGACCGAGCATCGCCTGGCCGCTGTCCAACGCCCGCACAGAACCGTCGACATGACGGCGGTAGGCGCTCTTGAAATCGGCGAACGGGCCGCCGCCGGCGCTGCCGTACACCTTCGCGGCGATCTCGGGATGGGCGTACGCGGTGTAGTAGACGGTCAGTTCGCTGTGCGCCCAGCGCCTGCGCAGCTTGTCGAGTTCCTCGCTGTGCTTCTTGCCTTTGGTGTCGAAGTACACGCCCAGCGTGCTCGACCCGGAGATCACCGTCGTACGGCAGCGGCGCCCGCCCTCTCCGGCGGCCTCGATGAACCGGCGGAGATCCCGGCCCCGGCCCGCGAAGAACACCACGTCCGGCGGGCTCCCGTCACAGACCCTGTCCGCAGCGAGGGAGAGGGCATTGCCCGCAGGCGAAACCGCGTCCTCGTCCGAGCGGTACGGGACGATCTGATCGTCCACGTTCAGCCGCTCCCGTCGCGCCGCGGCCGTGAAGTCGCTGTAGAGGGAGGTGTTGTAGGCGTCCTTCTCGTTGCCGTCCCTCACCACCTGGACGCGGTGCCCGGGGTGCTTCTCCTGCTGCTCCTTGATGTAGCGGGCCGCAGCCGCCGACTGATCACGGTTGGGAAAGGAGACGCGGTAGAACCCGGCCTCGGAAGAGCTCAGGCCGTCTGCCGCAACCGTCGCGCCCACCATCGGCAACCCCGCCTCCCGCAGCCGCCGCACCGCCGCCTTCGTCCTGTCGTTGCTCTGGCCGAAGCCCGCCACCGCGACGAGACGCTCCTGATCCTTCCGTTCCGCGAGCTGGTCGACGACCGTCTCCCAATGGCGGTCACCGCGCCCGGTGTTGGCCAGCAGCAGACGCACCTTGGGCAAGGTGTCGCCTTCGGCGTTCAGCGCACGCTGAGCGAGATAGGCGCCGCTGAGCGCCTGCCGCGTCGTCTCCGCACCCCGGTCCGCCGAACCGCCCGCCATGGCCTCCACGTACGCGATCGCGACCGACGGCTCCCCGGAATCCTCGACCTTTCTGTTCTCCTTGAGGATCTTCTCGCTCAGCCCTTGGGTGTTCCCGAAGGAGAACGAGCCGTCCGTCACGCCCACGCACTCGCCCGCGGCCACCTCGCGCACCCCCTTCCCGCACACCCCGGCCTGATCGGCGACGAACTTCAAGCCCACAGCCACCGCCGCCAGAACGAGGGACACAGCGAGAACGGTCAGCCCCCAGCGCCGGGGCGGCTTGGGCGGTTCGAACATCCGGTCGCTCACAACCACGGCTCCTTCCCGTACTGCTTCGCCTTGCGCAGCAGCACGGACGTCCACGGCACGCTGTCCGCGTGCACCGCCAGAGTGTGAAAACGAGCCTGGATCTCCCCGTACAACTCGGCGTTCGCATCGCCGAGCGGATCACGGTACGGATCACCGACGTGGTCGGTACGGGGATCGTCAGGCGGCTCCGGACTCAGCCACACAGCCGCCAGCAGCCGGGTGATCGTACGCAGCCGCTGCCCCACAGCACCCTGGTTGAGATGGTCGACCAACCGCTCGTACCGCTCCCACAGCGGCTGCCCGAGCGGCCCGGCGAACTCGTCGGTGAGCGGCGCACGCCGCAGCCGGCACAGCTCCGCGCACCACTCCTCAGGCTTCAGCCGCCCGAACTCGCCGTCCAGATAGCCCGCCGCCGTGGCCAAGTCGCCGACAGCCAGGGCGTGGTAGGCCGCCACCCCCTCGTCGCCGGCAGCCGCCGCACGCTCACGTAACGCCGAGTGGACGGCATCCCAGCCCCGTGCGTCCGCAGCTGTGCGTACGTCCGCAGCCCCCCGTACGTCCGCAGCTCCCCGCTCCGCGCCGGCCGGTGCGGGAGCGGCAGCAAGCCGGCGCAGAAGCAGGAAGCGCAGCAATGGATGCGGGGTCTCCGTAGGTCCGTCGGAAGTCTCGTCGCCGCCGTCGAGATGCATGGTCCGCAGTTCGTCGGTGCAGAAGTCGTGGAACTCGTCCCGCCCGCGGGAGCCCGCCTCCTCCCACAGGACGCTGCCCGACTGGGCCTGAGCGAGATCGACGGCAGCCGCAGCCTGCGTCAGCGCCCAGGCCAGCTCACCGCTCACGTCGATCGGCAGCAGCCTCTCCAGCAGCGAACCGACAAGCGGGGCCCCCGGTTCCAGACTGCGGCGCACCCGCTCCTCCCAGCCCGCATCCCCGGAGCACTGCAACAGCGCCTCCAGCAACTGTGCCGTACCCGCCGGATGGCCACGCGTCAGCTCGTACACCACCCAGCCCAGCCACTGCACACCGTTGTCCACCGCAGGCGGCGGCACCTGCCGCCCCGCCGCACGCAGCACCTCCTCCGCCTGCTGCTCCACCTCATGCCGCGCCAGATCCCGAAGCCGGCCCACCACCAGCCCTTTCACGACCGGCTCCGGAAGGAACCTCTCGGCATCCCCCGGCCAGCGGCCCGGAAGCGCACCGGGCTGACGAGGACCACCGAACGCGAAGCTCTGCAACGCGGACGGATAACTGCCGGCGGTCGCCACCACCAGCAGCGGATCAGGCACCCCGGCCTTCCTGCGGGCCTCCAGCAGCGCTTTGAGGAACTCGTTGCCCAGCGGGCTGTCCACGTTGTCCAGCAACACCAGACACTGCGTCGTGCGCCGCTTGCCGCCGCGCGAGCCGTACGCCCGCTGCAGATCGTCCAGAAACGCATCGAAGAGGACCGCCTCGGCGCGCTGCCGCTCCGCCAGCTCACGGTCCCCGTAACGCTGGTTCAGTGCGATGAGGAAGTCGCTGACGGAGCCGCTGCTGTCCTGGGTACGCCGCCGGATGCGGGCCAGCCGCATCCGGATCCGCACCCGCCACCAGTGCCGCTGCCACAGAGGCAGCAGCGGCAGCGCAGCGGTGACGGCCGTGGGCGCGCCGAGCACCGTGGCGGCGTACTGCGCAAGCTGGTTGAAGACCTCCGCACGCCTGCCGGGCGGAGCGATGAGCGCCTGCTCCATCTGCCGTACGGCCGTCTCCCGGTCGGCTGCGTCCACACGCTCGGCGACGGCGATGGCCAGCAGGCCGACGGACAGGAACCGCAGGCGGGGGAAGTCGCGCTTCTTCGCATTGAGCTGGATGGCCAACGCCGTCAGCACATCGATCGGTTTGCGGCCCTCCTGCCCCAGCATCGCCAGATCCAGCCGCACGACGGGCGCCCGCCGCGCCCAGTCCGCCAAGTACCGCAGCAGCGTGGTCTTTCCGCTGCCACGGGGGCCGAGAAGCAACGTCGCCGGGAGCTCCGGACGGGGCCCCGGCTCCGGACCGCGTACCAACAGGTCCTGGACGTACCGCTCCACAGCCCTGTCACGATCCGATTCCCCAGCCCAATCCTGCGGCATCCCGCTCCCCCTCGGCCCCCGCGATGCGCCTCGCTCACTCCGGTGCGTGCGCTACCTACTCAAGGATGCTCCAATTCCCTTGTGGCGGAAGTGTTTTGACGGTGCATCAGTCAGCCTCTGCGCCCTCGCCCTCCGCGCCTGCCGCGTCCTCCGGCACCGGCGGTGGCCCCGGAGGGAGCGGAATCGCGGCGAGAACGGGAAGAAGCGACTCCTCCTCGTAGTCGAGATGCGCCACCAGTTCCTGCGACATACGGTCCAACTCGGCGACGAACCGTTCCGCATCGGCCGTGGTGATGTCCGCGAGCAGAGCAAGCAGTTCACCCTTGATGCGGGCAACCGTCCGGTGCTCCTCGCGGAGGCGGCCCAGAGCCCCGGCCAGATGCGGGTGCCGGTCCGCCAGAGCGGGGAAGACGTGCTCGTCCTCGCCCGTGTGGTGGAAGTGCAGGGACTCGCAGAACGCCAGGCAGTGCTGCCGCAGTTGCAGTCCCAGACCCGGCACGGCCGCGTCACCCGGTTCCCCGTACCCGTCGGCCCGCGCGGCGAAGTGGGCCTCCGCCTCCGCACGTACGTGCCGCAACTGTGAACGCAGCCAGGTGTGGACCTCCACCAGCTTGTCGGCGAGGTTCGTCACCCCGGATGTGGATGCGCCCTCACCGGCGGCGGGCTCGGAACGCTCCAGCACCACGACGGGCAGGAGCCGGCTCGTGGCCGCCTGATAGCCGGCGTAACCGGGCGCCGCATCCACCGCGCGCGCGAACAGCCGGTCCCGCCGCGCCCCTTCAGCCGGGACGGCGACCGCGCCGAAGACCTCGGTGCCCACCTCCACGCGCACCATGGGGTGGGCCAGCAGATTGTGGTACCAGGCGGGATGCCGCGGCGCACCGCCGGCGGACCCGATCACGAGCAGCAGGTCTCCGTCCCGCACGAGGCCGAGCGGAACGGTGTGCTCCGTCCCCGACTTCGCACCCGTGGTGGTCAGCAGAAGCAGCTCGGCGCCCTCGAAGGGGCCACCGACCTTTCCCGCGTTGGCTCGGAACTCCTCGATGACGGACTGATGGAAAGATGTGGGCATACGAGTGGGATCTCCAAAGAGAGCTGGGTCCGCGCGAGACGGCGCCGGCGTCGTCGGGAGGCCGTGCGGCGGACGTCAGAAGACAGCGGTGCCCGGCACCGCCAAGAACAAGGCAAAGCGCACGCGGGCGCTCAGGTCAGACCATCGCCCCCTGGTGAAGGTGCCTGCCAACGCCCGACCGGCCCACAGCTCTCTGGTCGGACGTCACACGGCACAGGCGCTATTACAGACAGCCGACGGCCGCCTGTCAACGCGGAATGTGCCTTCTCAACTCCTGTTTCACGCACCGTCTTTCAGGCAGGGGCGCCGCTGCGCCCTGCTGCCTCAGCCGTCGGCGCACATCCCGTTCTCCCAGGCCCAGGCGGCGATCTCGACGCGGTTGCGCGCGGTGAGTTTGCGCTGGACGTTGGCGAGGTGGGTCTTGACCGTGGACAGGGTGACGTAGAGCTCGGCGGCCAGTTCCTCGTTGGTCCGGCCGCGGGCGACGAGGCGGACGACGTCGAGCTCTCGCTGCGTGAGGGGCTCGGCCGGCCGTCCGGGGCCGCTCTTCTCACCGTCGGACGGTCCGGCGGACGGCCGTGTGCGATGCGGTGCCATGTGCGCGAGCAGGCGGACGGTGACCGAGGGAGAGATCAGGGAGTTCCCGGCGGCTGCGGCACGCACGGCCTCGGTGAGCAGAGCGGGGGCTCCGTCCTTGAGCAGAAAGCCGCAGGCGCCGTTGCGAAGCGCGGAGTAGACGTACTCGTCGAGGTCGAAGGTCGTGGCGATGAGGACGTTCAGCGGATCGTGAGCGCCGGGCCCGGCGAGGAGCCGCGTGGCTTCCAGGCCGTCGAGCTTCGGCATGCGGATGTCCAAGAGGCAGACGTCGGGCCGTACTCGCCGGGCCTCCTCGACGGCGACGGCACCGTCCGCGGCCTCGGCGACGACCTGGATGTCCGGCTGGGAGTCGAGGATCATACGGAACGCTGTACGGACCATCTCCTGGTCGTCGGCGATGAGCACCCTGATCGTCATGCCGACATGGTCGCAGGGGGTGCGCCCACCGTCAGTCGGGTGCGGGCGCCGGTGCGGGCGCGGATGTGGGCGCGGGTGTGGGCGCGGGTGTGGTTCCGGGTGCGTGTGCGGCTGCCGGGCCCAGGGGCAGCACGGCATGGACGCGCCATCCGCCGCTCTCCTGCTGCCCGTTGGTGATCCGCCCGCCGAGCTCCTCGACCCGCTCGGTCAAGCCGATGAGGCCGAAGCCGCCTCCGTCCGCACACTCCCGGTCCGCATGACCCCGGTCCGTACGTCCACGAGTGGCCGGACCATGAGCGCCCCCGCGGCCGTCGTCGGCCACGGACACCTCCAACAAGCCCGGGGCATCGGGCCGTTGCACGACGGCCACCTCGACCCGTCCGGCTCCGACGGCGTGCTTGCGTACGTTGGTCAGTGACTCCTGCACCACGCGGTGAACCGTGAGGGCGATCTCCGGCGGGAGAGTACGCCCGGTCAGACGCTCATCCACGGACAGGGTGGCGGGCGGACCCACGACGGAGAACTTCTCCGTGAGGTCCCGCAAGCCCTCCAGGTCACCGGCAGGCCGTATCGCGGCGGGCGCGCCGGTGTCCCGCAGGGCGGAGACCATGGCACGCATCGACCCCAGCGCCTGCGCCCCGGCCCCCTCGATCTGGGCGAGCATGTGGTCCAGGTCCTCCGGCGACGGAGCCCGGCCCGCCGCGGCCGTGAAACGCGCGGCACGGGTCTGGGCAACGATCGCCGCGACATGGTGGGCCACGAAGTCGTGCAACTCCCGGGCGTGCTCCAGACGTTGGGCCGCACGGATGCCCTCACGCTCCCGGGCCCGCAGCGCGTCGCGCAGACGCAGCACCATGCCCAGCACCACCATGAACGGGACAGTGCAGACGGCAAGGAAAGCGATCAGGTTCTTGAGGTTGTCGTCCCAGAAGTCGATCCGCAGCGGAAGCAGTACGGCCGCGACGGCGCAGGCCGCAGCCAGGCCGGACGCCTTCAGCAGAGACTGGCGCCGCACAGCACGCGTGATCAACAGAAGCAGCGCGCACAACTCCACCAACCCCGGAGTGTTCTCGGGGCGTTGCGCAAGCTGAGTCTCCACCGCCGACAGGACGCACGAGGCGACCGCGGCGACGGCGACGAGCTGCCAGAACCGGTGTTCAGGTGCGAAGAGCGCCACAAGGCAGAGAGCACCGGTGACCATCGTCATCGCAGCCACGGGCAGATAGGGCGCATTGAGCCCTTCCAGCACCACGAGGACGCCCAGCCCGGCGCCGGCCAGGCAGACGAGGGCTTGCCGGCTGCGGGGGAGAGTCAGGAACGCGAAGGCCATGGCACTGCACGCTACGGCAGCAACGTGCCGCCCCACCTCGGCACTTCGGCCGATGAAGGCATGGCCCGCTTCGGCCTTTCGGTGGAGCCGCCGCACCCGCACCGCGAAGCAGGATCGAGCCCCGAGGCACCCCGGGTTCGCGAGGCCCGGCCTCCGACCGACCCCGTCCCTCGTCCCTCCGTCCTCCCGAAGGCAGCCGATGCTCCGCACCGTCATGCGCACCCTGCGCGCCCACCGCCGCCGATTCGCGATGCCCGCCCTCGCCGTCCTGCTCGGCGTCGCCTTCCTCACCGGCTCGCTGATCTACAGCCATTCCGTCACCACGGCCATGAGACAGGCCATCGCCGGCTCCCAGCCCGACGTATCGGCAGAGATCCGGCCCGCCGACTCCGCCCCCTCCCACACGTCGGGCTCCTCCGGCGGCACCCCGCAGCTCGACGACACCCTCCTGCGGCGCCTCCGCACACTCCCCGGCGCAGACTCGGCACGCGGCACCGCAGAAGGCCCCGCCTTCCTCGTCGGTTCCCGCGGCACACTGGTCGGCGACCGGCATCAGTCCGCGGGTGTCAACTACGTCCCCGGCTCCGCCGGCAAGGACTCCCGCTACCCGCTCACCGCAGGCCGCGGCCCCCGTACCTCCGACGAGATCGCCGTCGACGAACAGGCCGCCGAACGCGCCGGACACCAGGTCGGCGACCGTGTACGCGTCGTCGTCGGCGGCAAAGCCCGCAGCGCCCGGCTGACCGGCGTCTTCACCGCCCACGACAGCCGCCCGGCAAGCGGAGGCACACTCACCGCCTTCGACTCCGCCACCGCGCAGCGGCAGTTCGCACCCACTCCGCACAGCTACTCGACGATCACCCTGACCGCGGCCGAGGGCACGTCCGACGCTCAACTCGCCCAGCAGGCCGAGAAGCTGCTGCCGCCCGGCCTACAGGCCGTCACCGCGTCGGAACTGAAGGCCGGGGCGTTCACCGGGGACAACCAGAAGATCACCACGCTGCTGGTGGGCTTCGCCGGCATCGCGTTGTTCGTCTCCACCTTCCTCGTGGCCAACACCTTCGCCATGCTCAGCGCGGCCCGCGCCCGCGAACACGCCCTGCTGCGCGCGGTCGGAGCCTCCAGGAAGTACGTGATGCGCCTGGTCCTCAGCGAAGCCGCCGTCGTCGGAACGTCCGCCTCGATCGCCGGCTACCTGCTGGGAATCGGTGTCGCCGCACTGCTGAACAGACTGTTCGGCGTCATCGGGGAGCAGACCGCGCCCCTCCAGTTCCTGACCGTCACCCCGCTCCTCGCGGCGTTCGCCGTCGGCATCGGCGTCACGATGATGTCGGCCTACGTTCCGGCCCGCCGGGCCGCAGCCGTACCGCCCGTTGCGGCGCTGCGCACCCATGAACCCCCCACGGCCACCTCGCTGCGCCGACGCAACAGAATCGGGCTGGCCGTCACCGCCTGCGGGGCGCTGCTGCTGTGCGCCGCCGCCGGCGAGCAGAACCTGCTCTACGGCGCCGCCCCGGTCCTGCTGACCGGTCTGATACTCCTCACCCCGCTCCTCGCACAGGGAGCCACCGGCCTTCTGCGGTCCCCGATGACGCGACTGGCCGGAGTACGCGGCAAGCTCGCGGTGGAGAACGCCCGCCGCAACCCGCGGCGTACAGCGGCCACCGCCACCACCCTCATGGTCGGACTCGCCCTGGTGACTGCCGTAACGGTGGCCCTCTCCTCCGCGAACCGCAAGGTCGAGCAGGAGACCGACAGCGCGACGACCTCCGACCTGCGCATCACGCCTGTCGACTTCGCCGAGGTCGGGGACGATGTCGCCGGCCGCGTCGCACGGCTTCCGGACGCCGAAGCCGTAAGTCCGGTCGTCTACACCGACATCGGCATCACCGGCAGCGACTCCCTCAGCGTGACCGCCGTCAGCACCGGCACGGTGGAACGCCTGGCACCGATCACCGTCCGCGAAGGCTCCCTGGACCGCCTCGACCACGGCATCGCCGTCACCGAGGAGACAGCCGCCGCCCGCCACTGGAAACTCGGCGACCGTGTCTCCGGCACCATCGCCGGGACGGCGGCGAAGACCAGCCTGCCCGTCATCGCCGTCTACGACGGCCCGGACACCTTCACCCCCGCGATGATCTCCGACAGGAACCTGCCGCGCGGCGTCCGTACGGAAGAGCGGCCACGCGTCGAGTCGGTGCTCATCGATGCCGCTCACGGCCGCACGGCCGCGCTCAGAGAAGAGATCCGGCACACCCTGGACAACCCGGCGCTCCTCGTGCAGGACCGCGCCGACGCGAGGACGGCGAGCACCGGCGCGATCGCCGGGTTCCTGAACATCATGTACGCGATGCTCAGCGTCACCGTGCTGATCGGCGCCCTCGGCGTGATCAACACGATGGGCATGGCCGTATCCGAACGAGTCCGGGAAATCGGCCTGTTGCGAGCCGTGGGTCTCGACCGGCGGGGAGTCGCCTCCGTACTGCGGCTCGAATCGGTGATCATCGCCCTCCTCGGCTCCACCTTCGGCCTCTTGGCGGGCAGCGCGATCGGCACGGCGGCCGTCTTCGGGCAAGGCGGCATGGAACTCGTCATGCCCTGGGGCAGGCTGATCCTCTTCTTCGCCGCCACCGCCGCGATCGGCGTTCTCGCCTCCATACGGCCGGGGCGCCAGGCCGCGAGCATCCCGATGATGAAAGCGATCGGAACGGACACGGAATGACTCACCCGTGCCTCGTCCTCTCGCGGTTCAGTCCGACGGAACCCGCGGCTGCATCCGTAGCCCGGTAGGCGATCCTCCCGAGCCGACGTGACGGCGTACGCGGCGCACCGGGTATTGGCGAGGAGATCGTCCGTACACAGCGGACGATGAAAACGAAAGGCAAGGAGGTCACCCACTCCTTGCCACTCTCAACGTATAGCGCACGGGGGGCCTTGCGGCAAGACCCGGGTCGTACCGCAGAATCACCGGCCGAAGCCAGAATCCACGGAAGCGGGGGATACGAAATGCGTGTGTTGCTGTCGACGTACGGGTCGCGCGGGGACGTCGAACCGCTGGTGGGACTCGCGGTGGAATTGCGGGCACTCGGAGCGGAAGTGCGGGTGTGCGCGCCGCCGGACGAGGACTTCGCACAGCGGTTGGCCGGTGTCGGCGTGACTCTGGTGCCGGTCTACCTGTCGGCCCGCGCGCTGACGACCGCGGCGCCGTCGCCGTCATCCCTGCCCCAGCGCGCGGCCGAGTTGATCGCCAGTCAGTTCGACGCAGTCATCGCGGCGGCAGAGGGCTGTGACGCGCTGGTGGCGACCGGCGTGATGCCCGCCGCGGCCGGCGCCCGGTCGGTGGCCGAGAAACTGCGCATCCCCTCCGTCTCCGTGACCTTCCAGCAGCTCACCCTGCCCTCGCCGCACCACCCCCCGCTGGCGTATCCGGGGCGGCCGTTCCCGCCGGAGGTGACCGACAACCAGGTGCTGTGGGACCTGGACGCCCAGAGCATCAACGCGCTGTTCGGCGAGGCGCTCAACACGAACCGGGCATCGATCGGTCTGCCACCGGTGAACGACGTCCGCGACTACGTCATCGGCGACCACCCGTGGCTGGCGACGGACCCGGTCCTGGACCCGTGGCAGGAGACGCCCGACCTCGACGTCGTCCAGACAGGCGCGTGGATTCTTCCCGACGAACGCCCACTCCCGGCCGAGTTGACGGCGTTCCTGGACGCCGGCACACCACCCGTGTACGTGGGCTTCGGCAGCATGCCCATGCACGCGTCGACGGACGCCGCCCAAGTGGCCATCGAAGCGGTCCGAGCGCAGGGCCGCCGCGCGGTCGTGCTCCGCGGCTGGGCCGACCTGGCCCCGGCCGACGACCGGGACGACTGCTTCGTCGTCGGCGAGGTCAACCAGCAGGCGCTGTTCCGCCGGGTGGCCGCCGTCGTGCACCACGGCGGCGCGGGCACCACGACGACGGCCGCCCGGGCCGGCGCACCTCAGGTGGTCGTGCCCCAGAGCGTGGACCAGCCGTACTGGGCAGGCCGGGTGGCCGACCTGGGCATCGGCGCGGCACACGACGGTCCGAACCCGGCCGTCGCGTCCCTGTCGGCTGCACTCAAGACGGCCCTGACCCCCGAGACCCACGCACGGGCGTCCGCCGTGGGCAGCACCATCCGCACCGACGGGGCGACGGTCGCCGCGAAGCTGCTGCTCGATCGGAGCTGATGACATGAACCCCCTGACCAACCCCCTCACCACCAGCGCGTTCGACCTCCCCGACCGCCTCTCCCCCAAGGCCGACCCGGCGCTGATCGACGGCGACGAGCAGCACTTCGCAGCCGTCGCGGAGAGCCTCGATCAGACGATCGCCGAACTGTCCGACCGCCTCGACGCCGAGCGCAGGGCCCCCGGCGGCATCGGCCGGGAGGCAATGGACCGGGACATCGAAATCCACCGGCTGACCGCTCGCCTGCGCACCCTGCGCCGCTTCGGTTTGGACCTGTGCCTCGGACGCATCGTCAGTGCGGACAACCCCGAGCCCGTCTACGTCGGACGCCTCGGCCTCACGGACAGCACGGGCCGTCGGCTGATGCTCGACTGGCGCTCCCCCGCCGCTGAGCCGTTCTTCGGAGCCACCCACGCCAGTCCGATGGGTCTGGCAAGCCGCCGCAGGTATCGCTGGACCCGCGGCCGGATCAGCGACTACTGGGACGAGGTGTTCACCGCGGACGGGTTTGCCGGGCACGCCGCGCTCGACGACCAGTCCGCCTTCATCGCCAGCCTGGGCACCAACCGGACGTCCCGGATGCGAGACGTGCTCAGCACCATTCAGGCCGACCAGGACGCCATCATCCGCGCGGGATCCCGCGGCGCCCTCGTCGTCGACGGCGGACCGGGAACGGGGAAGACCGTCGTCGCCCTGCACCGCTCCGCCTACCTCCTCTACTCCGACCCCCGCCTCGGTCACCGTCGCGGCGGTGTCCTGTTCGTCGGTCCGCACCAGCCCTACCTGGCCTACGTCGCCGACGTCCTCCCCAGCCTCGGAGAGGAGGGCGTGCAGACCTGCACCCTGCGGAACCTCGTCGCCGAGGGAGCCGCCGCAACGGTCGAGGCCGACCCGGACGTGGCCCTACTGAAGTCCTCCGCGAACATGGTGAAAGCGATCGAGCCGGCCGTCGGCATCTACGAAGAGCCCCCCACCAAGGGAATGACCGTCGAGACCCACTGGTCCGACATCTGGCTGAGCACCGACGATTGGGCCGCGGCGTTCGAAGCAGTCGAACCCGGCACACCGCACAACGAGGCACGCGACCAGATCCGCGAGGAGCTGCTCACGATCCTGACGGACAAGGACGGCAGCGACGCCCCGCCCGAACAGCTCCGGAGGTCGCTGCTGCAGAACAGAGAGCTGATCAGGACCCTCAACCGCGCCTGGCCGATGCTCGAAGCGAGTGACCTCGTCGGAGACCTGTGGTCGGTGCCGGCCTATCTGCGCAAGTGTGCGCCCTGGCTCAGCCCCGAAGACGTCCGGAAGCTGCAACGCGAGGACGCCCAGGCCTGGACGGTGTCCGACCTGCCACTCCTGGACGCCGCTCGGCAGCGGCTCGGCGACCCGGAGGCGTCGCAGCGCAAACGTCGGCGCGAGGCCGTTGTCGCGGCCGACCGGGCGTACATGGACAAGGTGGTCGAAGACCTGATCCAGGCCGACGACGACGGGGAGGG
>DATMEI010000837.1:0-12911 GCA_035556995.1 Streptomyces sp. | reverse complement strand
GCGGGCGCTGCCGCGTTCCTCGGCTCGGATCTGCTGATCGGGCTGCAGGCCGCGGGACGCAAGGTGCCCTCGCAGGAGGTGCTGATCATGGCCGGCTACATCCTCGGCCAGTACCTCATCACCACCGGCTGGCTGGACCGCCGCGAGGAGTGACGTCCTCGTCCCCGGTCGGTCCAGGTCGGCCTTCACCGGATGGACGCCGCCGCACCCCGGCCTCTCACCCGCTGTTGAGGATCGGAGTACTAGGACCGGGTGCCGTGGGTATGCCATTCTCCGTTCATCTGCGGATCTGCTGATTGCGGAGGCCGGTGCATGACAGACATGACAGGGGAGACGGCTGCGTCGGAAGCACGGGGCCCGGCATCCCTGGGACGGGGCGCCCGGGTGGAGCAGTGGGTGCGACGGGCGGTCGGCGCAGACGGCCACGAACGGCACACCGTGCTCCTCATCTGCAAGAGCACCCTGGCCGCCCTGCTTTCCTGGGTGATCGCCTACAACGTGCTGAAGGCGCAGTCCCCGGCGTTCGCACCGTTCTCCGCGGTTCTGATCATGCAGGTCACCGTCTATCAGTCGGTGCTGCAGGCCCTCCGCTACATGGGTGCGGTCTCCGCCGGTGTGGCGCTGCAAGGGGTGGTCGGCTACATGGCGGGCCCGGGCCTGCTGACCTTCGCCGTGGTGGCACTCGCCGCGTTGTGCATCGGCCGGTGGCGGCCTCTGGGATCGCAGGGCTCGCAGGTGGCGACGGCTGCCTTCTTCGCCTTCTCCGCCTACATCACCGCAACCAGCGACGCCCAGCGCTGGAGCCAGCTCGGGCAGATCGTGCTGCTCGTCCTCATCGGTTGCGGAGTGGGTGTGCTGGTCAATGTGCTGGTGCTGCCCCCGATGCGATACCGGAGCGCGGAGAAGGGCATTCACACACTCGCTCATTCTCTGTGCAACCTGGTCAGCGACATCTACCCCGCCCTGCAGGAAGGGGTCTTGGAGGAGGAGCGGACCCGGCACTGGCGGCAGCGGGCCTCACAGCTGGGACCGATCGCCGACCAGGCGCAGTCCTCCGTACAGACCGCGTGGGAGAGCACCTACTACAACCCCCGTCTCATGCTGCGGCGGCACCGGCATCACACGACCTTCTCCGGCTACCACTCGGTCATCGACGCCCTGGAACGCGTGTCCTACCAGGTGGGTTCGATGACGCGCAGCCTGGACCAGGCTCACGGCGAGGACTCGGACACGCAGGAGCACCGTGACTTCCTGCGGCGGTACGGGACCCTGATGGCCGAACTCGCGCACATCACCGATCTGTTCAGCCAGGTGGATGAGGACCGGATCGAGGAGCAGGCCCAGGAGCTGTGCGAGGCCGCAGGGACGGCTCAGGAGAAGCGCAGGGAGCTCGCGAGCGCCACCGAGGACAGCTCGCTGAGTCTGTCGGACCCCTCCCGCCCGTACGGCATCCTTCTGGCGGAAGCAGTCCGGCTGATGGACGAGCTCCAGCACAGCTGCGATGTGCTTCAGAGGGCTGTCCAGCAGTCGCAGTCGCAGTCGCAGGAGGAAAGCGGGGAGAGCCAGGAGAGCGGGGGGTGACGCGGGGCCAGGGACTCAGGGTTCAGGGGCGATGCCGGCTGTGTTCACGCGCCACGACCTTGTCCAGATCCTGAATGCGGCGGAGATTCCGCAGCTGCGGTGCCAGACGCCAGTTGCCGGCCAGCCGCTCCTCGTTGCGGGCGAGGAACCACCAGTACCCGGCTGTGTACGGACACGCGTCGTCGCCCGAACGCGCGGTGGGCCGGTAGACGCAGTCGTGGCAGAAGTCGCTCATCCGGTTGATGTAGGCGCCGCCCGCCGCGTACGGCTTCGTCGTGATCGCGCCCCCGTCCGCGTACTGGGACATGCCGATGACGTTGGCGGCCATGACCCACTCGTAGCCGTCGACGAAACAGCGGTGGAACCAGTCGCTGAGTTCGGCCGGGTTCCAGCCCCGCTGCAGGCCGTAGTTGCCCAGGATCATCAGCCGTGGGATGTGGTGGGTCCAGCCCCGGTCGCGTACGTCCCGCAGCACGCTCGACAGGCAGTGGGCGTGCACGCTGTCGGCGTCGAGTGCGGCGAACCAGTCCGGCAGGCGTCGCCGGGCACGCAGCGCATTGCGCCGACGGTACTTCGGCCCGAAGTGCCAGTAGGTGTGCCACATGTAGTCGCGCCAGCCGATGAGCTGACGGATGTAGCCCTCGGCACTGCGCAGGGGCACCCGCCCCTTTCTCCAGGCTGTCTCCGCAGCGTGGGCGCACTCCATGGGGTCCAGCAGGCCGAGGTTCATGGCGGCGGAGAGGGTGCTGTGACTCATGGTGGGGTTCCCGGCGAGCATGGCGTCCTCATAGGGCCCGAAGGCGGGCAGCCGGTGTGTGATGAAGTGCTTCAGCGCCCTTCGCGCCTCGGCGCGGGTGGCGGGGAACTGGCGCGGTCCGTCACGTCCGACGAAGGAGACCTCGCCACGTCGCTCGGCGGCGTCCAGGTCGGCTCGCACCTCCGCGTCGATGCCGTCCTCCTTCGGACGGTACGGCGCGGGAAGCGTGAGCTCGCCGGCCGAGGGCGGAGGCTCGCGGTTCTCCTTGTCGAGGTTCCACTGCCCGCCGGCGGGCTGGTTCCCGTCCATGAGCGTGCCGGTGACGCTCCGTACGTTGCGGTAGAAGCTCTCCATGAGCAGCGAGCTCTTCCCCCGCCCGTCAGCCCACTCTTCGAAGTGGTCGCGGCTCGTGGCGAATCCCCGCGACGGCAGCACCGTCACCTCGTCGAGCCCCTGTACGAACTCGGCGGCGGCCCGGGATGTGGGTCCACAGACCGTCAGCGGCTCGTCCACCTGGGCGAGGGCTTCGCTGTAGGTGTCCGCCTGCACGAAGAGTGCTTGCTCACCCAGCTCCGCCGCTCTGTGCCGCAGCGCGGAGAGCACCAGATGCGCCTTCTGCCGGTGGAAGCGCCGGCGCCGCAGCACCGCTTTCGACTCGATCAGCAGCACCGGCTGATCCTTGTCGTCCAGGAAGTGCGGGCCCAGCTGATCTGCGAAACACCATCGGCGGTCTCGATCTGCCATCCGTCCACACTGCGGCAACTCGGAAGGTCGCGCACAGGCGGCGAAGCCGCAGGAGCAGCGCTGCTGTGCGACGCCTGCGGACGCGGTCAGCCCAGACGGCTGAGCAGCCGCAGCGCGGCCGAGCGGCCCTTGACCGGCACCGACCACAGCGGGTGGCCCCGTACGCCCCACGTGGCCAGCAGCGCGTTGGCGGCCTGGAAACCGGTGGTCGCCGCGCGTTCCATCAGCGCGACCGGCAGCCGGGTGCGGACCATGTCCCCGGCGGCCACGAGCCGTGGGTGGCTGGTGCGCACACCCGGCCGGTGTGCGTATCCCCCGACGGGGAAGTGCGGGCAGTCCTGGCGCCATTCGTGCTGTACGTCGACGACGCCGGCGTGTGCTGTTTCGGGATAGACGCGGGTGAGCTCGTGACGCATACGCGCTTCGACGGCGGCACGGTCGCAGTCCGCGGTGAGGGCATAGGCGTGAACTTCGACCACGGAGCCGCCGTTTCGCCATGCCCAGCGGGCCGCCTCGCCCTCCCACCGGTCGAGGACGCTGACGTTGTCGACGGGTCCGTAGCCGCTCGTACCGAGAAAGCCGGGCCGGTCGGGTGCCACGGGACGGTCCAGCCAGTAGCGGGAGACCAGGAAGGGCGGAGCCTGGCGGAGCCGGGCGATGCCGGCGCGCCAGGGCTCGTCCCCGATCCCGGGGGAGGACTGCACCAGGGTCCGAAGCCCCCTGCTGTCGAGGGCGAGGACGGCCGCGTCGTAGTGGCCGTGCCGCACGCCTCCGGGGCTCGTGCCTGCGGCGAGAGCGAGGCTGAAGCCGTCACCGTCGGGCGTCACGGAGCGCACGCCGGTGCCGGTACGGATCCTGACGCCGAGGTCCGTGAGATGCCGGGCGAGCGGGTCCCACAGGGCGGCGGGGAAGGGCTCGGCGGGAACGTCGAACAGGAGCCCTTCGGCTGACCCCAGGAAGTAGATGTGGAACATCAGGACGAGCTCCGCCGCCGAGAGTTCACGCGGGTCGGCGAAGAAGCTGCGGGAGAAGACCTCGAAGGCCAGATCGCGGGCCTGGTAGGGGAAGCGCACCTGCTCCAGGAATTCCGCCGCGCTGACGCCGTCGAGCAGCCGGTAGACCTCCGGCACCCGCACGTCGAGCAGGGCGAGTGCGGCCTTGGGGTTCATCCCCGCCATGCCGGAGAGGGTGAAGGTGGGGCTGCGGGCGACGAATCCCAGCACGCTCCACGGCGGGGTTCGCGGCACCCGACGGAAGCTGTCACGTGCGCCGCCGCTGCGCTGCAGCGGATAGTCGGCCAGGGGCACGAGTGTGCTGAGGCCGGGGTCGGCCCGCCGCAGCAGGCTCCGCAGGTTGTAGTACTGCCGGAAGAAGGCGTGGAACCCGCGGCTCATGGTCACCGTGCTGCCGTCGGCAAGCCGGGTGGGCCACCCCGCCAGGCGGCCTCCCAGCGCCTCGCGCTCCTCCAGCAGGTCGACGCGTACGCCCCGTTCGGCCAGGGCCGTCGCGGCGGCGATCCCGGCGATGCCCCCGCCCACGACGGCGGCATAAGGCGCGTCGCCGACGACGTGTGCGGCACCCGCCGTTGCGGGCCAGAGAACCGCACGCCGGTCCCGCGCGCCCGGCAGTCGGCGGTTCCGCCGGTGCGTCATCCCTGCGCCTCCCCCTGGTCGACGGCCGCGGTCGGCCCGGTCGGCCCGGTCGGCCCGGACGCGAGAGCGTGCCCCGGCCGACGCCGAAGGAAGGGCAGTTCGGCCAGCGAGCGCACCATCGGCAGGACGGGCGTGCGCAGACCGATCGTCCATTCCTCGGCGGGAGTGGAGCGGCCTTCGAGAAACCGCAGCACCCGGCTAGTGGAGTTGCGCCGGAAGAGACCCGCGAAGAAGCCGGCACCGTCGACGCGCCCCGTCGTCAGTGCGCGGAGCAGCACGGCGTCCATGGTGCGGTGCCGCCACGAGTGCGGGTCCGGTGGCAGTGGGGTGAGGCCGGCGCGGTGGGACGCGGCGACGGCAGCGGTCTGGCGCTGGAGCGCGGTGAACGTGTAGCCGGTCGAGGGCCGGGTGGCGCCCGCCGCGGCACCGATGCGGAAGACGGACCTGCCGGTGCGGCGCGGGAAGACGCCGTCGGTCATCGGGATGACGCCCTGCTCGGTCGCGGTGACGGTGTAGCGGCCCAGCCGCCGGGTGTCCTCGATGTAGCGGCGCAGAGCAGTCTCGTACGCCTCCGCCGTCAGCACCGAGGGGGAGAAGACCGTGTACTCGACCAGGGCCTCGTCCTCGGAGAGAGGCAGGAGATAGACGAACGCGAGACCCCGGAGCGGCTGTTGCGTACGGAAATCCATCAGCTGCGCGACGGACGCGTCGAAGCTGTGCCGCTCAGTCCGCAGGAACCAGCCGCGGAAGTGCTGCAGGAGCGTGGTGCGGGCGGGCGGCAGTCGCTGCGGCGGGCGGGAGTCGAAGACCCAGCGGCTCCGCAGCCGGAACGGCCGTCCGCCGGCGTCCACTCCGGCGACCTCCGCGCCGTCCGGCACGTCGTGGACGGCGCTGACCGTACCGGTCACACGCCCCACTCCTTCCCACGTGGACAGGCGTTCGTCGAGTGCGCGCGTGAAGTGCCCGGAGCGGATCATCTTGTAGGTGAGCCCGCCGGCGCCCGACGTCGTACGGCCGTCCCGCCCGGTGACCGACAGCCGGTCCCACGAAGCGGTGACGACGTCGTCGAACTCGCCGGGGCCCTCCTCCCAGAAGCACCAGGTGCGCGCCGGGCTGCGTACCGGCCCCGGCGGCGGTTCGACGAGAAGGACGGTGGGTGCCTCGTCCGCCTTGTGAGCCCCGCTGACCAGGCGCCATGCCAGTGACAGGCCGGAGGCGCCGGCGCCGACCACGACGATGTCCGCGTCCGTCATCGCCGTCCCCTTCCCGCGCTCATCCCGGGAACCGGCCCTCGCTGCGCAACTGCCCGCGCCGTTCGGCATAGGCGAGGTCGTCGCGCCACAGCCGGGCCGCGGAACGGCGCATGAAGGGGCGCAGCAGGGGTGCCACGCGCCGGGCGAGGGTGAAGCCCGGCCGCCGGGAGGTGGCCAGGACCGCCTCGGTCACCGCGGTACGCGGCCGAGGGTGGCCGGGAGGAGTCAGCGGGGTGGCATGCGTCTCCACCACGGAGGAGGCTCCCTCTCCTTCGAGGATGTGCATGACCACGGTGCGGGGTTCCGGTGCGCTGAAGGCGGCACGTACGGGGACGCCGGTGCGGGCGGTGAGCCGGTAGGCGACGTCGACGAGGAAGCGGTCTCCGTTGTGCGGTCCGGGTTCCTCCACCACGGTGAGCCGGGTGAAGGCGTAGGGGTGGAACCAGGAGCCGTGCCAGGGATCGAGCCGGTTGGCGATGACGTCCTCGGCTTCGCAGTCGCCCACCTGCGTGATCACCGCATCGAGAGTGCGGGCTGCGGCCGGGCGGGGCGGCACGACGGGCTGCGGCGTCGGCTCCTCGCCGCCTGCCGCGTCCAGACGTACCCAGGCCAGGACCCCGTCGTCGTGGGCGGGGAAGAGCTGCCAGTCGCCCATGCCGTCTTCGCCGAGGGCCAGACCGTGCCAGCGGCAGATGAGACGTCCGCCGCACAGAGCACCCTCGCGCAGCGGGGCGCCCAGATGGGGGCAGGCGCCGGGGGCGGCACGCAGCGCTCCGCCCGTGCTGCGCCAGACGACGAGCTCGACTCCCGCCGCCGTACGGCCGACCGGACGGCCGGAAGGGACGTCCCGGGAGGCGCCGATCACGTACCAGTTGCCGGACGGGCGGCCGGCGGCCCGCTTGAGGGCGTCCGCGATGAGGGAGGGGCGGGCAGCCTGCCATGTGGGCGCCTGCTGTTCCCAGGCCGGTGCGGGAAGGAGCCGCAACGGGCTGCGCCCGCTGTACGGGCGCTTCATGACACCCCCTTCGCGTGCGGCGCCGAACGTCCCCGCAGCGGCAGCGCCTCCCGTGCGCGCAGAGCGGCGATCCGGGCGAGCGCCGGCAGGGCGGCCTTCGCCGTGCGGCTGCGGGGGACGACCGTGCGCCGGTGGATGATCGCCCAGTCGGCCGTCTCGATCTCGTCGAGGATGGCCCGGTAGAGGATCAGAGCGGTCTCCACGCAGGGGCGGGAGAGCGGATGCAGCATGGGGATGCCGTCCGCTGCGTGCCTGTACATGCCGCGGGTCGTTGCGGTGAAGTCCCGCAGTGCTGCCCGTACGCGCTCGTCGGTACGTCGACGGAGACGGCACCAGCGCAGCAGGTCCCGGTCGACGCCGTGTGCCGCCAGCAGGTCCTGCGGCAGGTAGACGCGGTCGCGGTCGAGATCCTCTCCGACGTCACGCAGGAAGTTGGTCAACTGGAAGGCCAGCCCGAGGGAGGCGGCGTGCGGACCTGCTTCAGCGGAGGGCACGACGGTGCCGAGGACCGGGAGGACCTGAAGCCCGATGACGGCGGCCGAACCGTGCATGTAGCCGCGCAGAGCCTCGTACGTGCCGTACTCGGTGACGTGCAGGTCCATACGCATCGACTGCATGAAGTCGGTGAAGTGCTGCGCGTCGATGTGGTAGCGGGTGACGGTGTCGGCGAGCGCGGCGATGACGGGGTGTGTGCTGCGGCCGGTGCGCAGCGCTGCCCGCAGGGCGGCATCCAGTTCCATGAGACGGGTGCCGCGCTCGCGGAGTGAGAGGGCGGGGTCGGGGTCGTCGACGATGTCGTCGGCCCGGCGTGCGAAGCCGTAGAGGGCGTGGATCGCGGGCCGTCGGCGAGGTGTCAGCAGGCGTGTGGCGAGGAAGTAGGTCTTGCCGTGACGGGCGTTGAGTTCCCGGCAGCGGCTGTAGGCGGCACGCAGTGCGGGGTTGCTGACTCCGGCGGCATCGAGCTCACGTGCTGTCATCGCGTTCGCCCTTCCGGGAAACGGCCGTCGGCACGGGGGAGTCGTACTGCGCGGGTGCCTTTCCATGGGCCGCGTGCGGAGGTGTGCGGAGTGTGCGGTGGTGGACGCCGGTGATGCGGGCGGCGGCGAGCTTCCCGGAGACGACCACGGTGGGCACGCCGACGCCGGGTGTGGTGCCGCATCCCGCGAGTACGACGTTCTCCCAGCCGGAAGGCAGGTTCCGCGGCCGGAACGGGCCGGTCTGCGCGAAGGTGTGCGCGGCGGAGAACGGCGTCCCCGCCGCGTGGTGCTGCGCGGCCCAGTCCGCAGGCGTGACCAGATGCTCCATCTCCAGCTCGTCACCGAAGCCGTCCAGGCCGCGGCGCTGCAGTACGGCCGCCAGGCTGTCGCGGTAATGGGGCGCGATGGCACGCCAGTTGTGCGGCCCTGTCGACAGATTGGGGCAGGGGGCCAGCACGTAGTGCAGATGACGGCCGGGCGGGGCGAGGGCCGGGTCGGTCGCGGTGGGTGTGGTGATCAGCAGCGACGGGTCGCTCATGAGCTCGCCGGAGCGGGTCAGCTGGCGGAACGTACGGTGCCAGGAGTTTCCGAAGGACAGTGTGTGATGGGCGAGTTGAGGCCAGTTGCGGTGTCCTCCGGCGTGCAGAACGACCGCGGAGGGCGCGTAGCGCAGCGGCACCGCCCGGCGCGGTGCGCCGCCCAGCAGCCGGTGGGTCACCGGAAGATCGCAGGTCAGAACCAGCGCATCGCATGTGATGCGCTCACCTTCCTTGGTGCGTACGGCCGTTGCGCGGCCCGCGGTCGAGCGTTCGACGCCGGCGACGGTGGTGCCGTAGCGGAAGGTGACACCCGCACGCTGGGCGGCGGCTGCCATTCCGCGGGGCACGGCGTGCATGCCGCCGCGCGGGAAGTACACACCGGCGATGGTGTCCATGTAGGCGATCACGGCGTACGCGGCCAGCGCGCGGGTGGGCGGCACACCGGCGTAGAGCGCCTGGAAGGAGAAGATCCGGCGCAGCCGCTCGTCCCGTACGAACCGCGCGATCTGTCCGTGCCAGGTGCCGAAGCCGCCCAGCGCGGCCAGCCGGGCCAGGTCGGCGGTGACCAGGCCGAGCGGGGAGTCGAAGTTGGCGTCGATGAAGGAGCGCATCTGCGCGTGGTGGATCTGCTCCAGCCACCGCCGCAGCCGCCGGTAGCCCACGGCCTCCGCCGCGCCGGCCGCCCGGTGGACCTCGGCCTCCATGGCCTCGGCGTCGGTGTGTACGTCGATGTGCGTACCGTCAGAGAACTGCCCGCGGTATGCGGGGTGCAGCGGCATCAACTCGATGTGGTCGGACAGTGGTTGGCCGACGGCGGCCATGGCCTCCTCGATGAGGTGGGGCATGGTCAGCACGGTGGGACCGGTGTCGAGACGGTAGCCCTTGCGCTCGACCCGTCCCGCCCGTCCTCCGGGGCCGCCGGCGTGCTCGACGACCGTGACGCTCCGTCCGGCACCCGCAAGGTGCAGGGCCGCTGAGAGGCCCGACAGGCCGGCGCCCACGACGACGACGTGGTCGGTCGCGCCGCGCAGTGTCCTCATCCGCCCGCTCCGGGCGTGGGCGCGACCGCTCCTGAGAGGCACGGGCAGGCGCTGAAGGGAGATCCGGCCGGCTGGTGGCCCACGATGACTCCTTTCCCGCGTGGAACTGGAGACCACGAACCCGATGCGTCGCGTACGTGCACGGATACGGAGAGTCAGGAGTCAATCAGGGCGCCGTGCGATGCGCACTCCGGCGGACGGCGCACGGGGCGGCCCAGGAGACCGAGGCGCCTCGCCGTGGACGCTCGCTCCTGCGGGGAACCGTCCCGGACGGGGTGACCCACACGGGTGAGCGCCCGGGTGCGGGGAGTGAGCAGGGGAGCGGGGGGCACCCGCTGGACCCGCGATCCGGTGATCCGGTGATCCGAGGAGAAGGAACCTCTCCGGACCGAGAAGGGACAGCGCGTGCCGGATGTTTCCCGACTCCTCGCCGATCTCGCCCGGCGCCGCAACGATCCAGCGGTCGTTCAGACGGTCCGTTCCACGGCGGCAGCGGTACTCAGCTACCTCGCCGCACTCTGGCTGAGCAAGGCGCAGGTCCCGCTGCTCGCCCCGCTGACCACCCTGCTCGTCGTCCAGGTCACGCTCTACGCCACGCTCACCCGCGGAATCCGCAGAGTGAACGCCGTGGTGGCGGGCGTACTGGTCGCCGTCGGCTTCAGCTCACTGGTGGGGCTGAGCTGGTGGTCGCTGGGCGTGCTCATCCTCGCCTCGCTGTCCGTCGGTCACCTGGTTCGCGTGAACGAGTTCGTCCCCGAAGTCGCGATCAGCGCCATGCTCGTGCTGGGCGTGAGCGTGACCCGGGTCGCGGAGACCGCTCTGGACCGTGTGATCGAGACCGTGATCGGGGCGGTCGTGGGCCTGCTCTTCAACGTGCTCTTCGTCCCGCCGGTCTGGACGGGCAATGCGGGCGAGGCGATCGAGGATCTCGGGGCCAGGATCCGGCATCTGCTGCGGCTCATCGGCGAAGAACTCGACAGCCACACGCCGGTCGAGGACGCCGCGACCCGGCTTCAGGAAGCCCGCAATCTGGACCACGACGTCGTGCAGGTGGACGCCTCCCTCGTGCAGGCCGAGGAGAGCATGAAGTTCAACCCCCGGGTCAAGGAGGGCCTGCTCTCCCGGGTCGTCCTGCGCACAGGTCTCGACACCCTGGAGATCTGCGCGGTGGTGCTCCGCGTGATGGCCCGTACGTTCACGGACATGGCCAAGCACCAGAGGAACGCGCCGCTCTTCCCCCCGGAGGAGATCGCTGCGCTGGGGGAGCTGTTCTCCCATCTGGATGCGGCGATCAGAGCGTTCGCCGTGCTCATCACCACCGACGACAGCTCCCAGGCGGACACGGCCGAAGCCCGGCTGGTGGAGGAGCTCTCCGGCGGCCACGCCGCACGCGACCGGCTGGCGCAGATGCTGCTCGACCGGGTCCGGCACGATCCGGAGCAGTGGCAGCTGCACGGCGCACTGCTGGCCGAGATCGACCGGATCCTGGACGAGCTGGCCGTGGAGAACCGCTCGCAACGGCTGGCGGAGGAACTCGACCGCTACACCCGCGAGCAGTTCAGTCCGAGGCTGGCGAAGCTCGCGCGTCACATCCCGTTCCGCGGCAGGCCCCGTCGGCGCCGTAAGGAGACCTGACCGGCCCGTCCGTTCCGCTCCAGCTCCGTCAGCCGCCCACGCTTAAATACGACTAAGAGCGGCCCAGGTATTGAATACGTCGTACTTATGAGCTTGAGTGTGCTGTCGGTGACGAGGCCGACGAAGACAGCGAGACGGTGAGGTCCCCCGCCCACGCCGGGGGACGACTCGCCGCCGCCGACGCTGTCGACGCCGGGCCTTGAAGCCGTACTCGGAGCGGCGGAACGGGCTTGCCGCTCCCCTCCGCGCGCACCCCGTCGCGGCAGGCTCCGCCCAGCCATGCCGCGTCCCCCTCGCGCCCGGCACCCCGCCAGCGCACGAACCCTTTCCCGATGAGCGGCACGGCACCACAGTGCACGTCACATCGACACCGGAAGCCAAACGATGGAGCACCCATGGAAGCAATCGAGCCGGTATACGGCACTGCCACGCTTCTGCTGATAGCCGCAGGCGCCGTCGCCCTGCTCCTGTTCCTGATCATGAAGGTGAAGCTGCACGCCTTCGTGGCGTTGGTCCTGGTGAGCGTGGTGACGGCGATAGCCGTCGGATTCCCGCTCGCCGACATACCCGACGCATTGATGTTCGGCTTCGCGGACACCATCGGATCGGTCGCGCTGCTGGTCGCCTTCGGCGTCATGCTGGGCCGGCTGCTGGAAGTCACCGGAGGCGCGCAGGCGCTGGCCGACACGTTGATCAACCGCTTCGGTGAACAACGAGCACCACTGGCTCTCGGCGTGGCCTCACTGCTCTTCGGTTTCCCGATCTTCTTCGACGCCGGGCTGGTCATCTTCCTGCCGATCATCCTGACCGTGGCACGCCGCTTCGGCGGCTCGCTCCTTCTGTACGCCCTGCCGGCAGCCGGCGCCTTCGCCGCCATGCATGCGATCGTCCCGCCGCACCCGGGACCGGTGGCGGCGGCCGAGGCCCTCGGCGGCTCCATCGCCGTCACGATGCTGGTGGGCATTCCCGTCGCCGTACTGGCCTGGTACGTCGGTGTCATGCCCGTCGCCCGCTACCTCGGGGCCCGGATCCACGTGTCCGTGCCCGATGCGATCTTCGGCGAGGTGAACGACGGCAGCGACGGCGCTGCCGAGGGGGAGAAGGGGGAAGGCGAAGCAAGCCTCGCACGGCAGGCGCCGTCCTTCAGCACGGTTCTCCTGCTGCTGCTTCTCCCGCTGGTCCTGATCTCGCTCGGCACCGTCATCGACACCCTCATCACGGCCAAGGTCGTGGACGAAGGCGCGAGTTGGGCCTCCTTCCTCAAGCTCCTCGGTGACACCCCCGTGGCGTTGCTGATCACCGTCATCGCCGCGATCGCCGTACTCGGACGTCCCCGCGCGTCCCTGACGCAGGTCACCAAGATCCTGGACGACGCCCTCGGGCCGGTCTGCTCCATCATTCTGATCACCGGCGCGGGCGGCATGTTCGGCGGCATTCTCGAACTCAGCGGTATCGGGGACGCATTGAGCGGTTCGCTCCGCGATCTCGGCATGCCGCTGATCGTCCAGGCATTCATCATCTCGACACTGCTGAGGGTCGCCCAGGGTTCCGCGACGGTTGCGCTGACCACGACGGCCGGACTGATCGCCGGCGCTGTCGGGGACGCCAACCTGGGGGACTTCCAGATCGCGCTCCTCGTCGTCGCCGTCGCGGCGGGCGCGACCGTGCTCTCGCACGTCAACGACTCGGGCTTCTGGCTGGTGAGCCGGTTCTTCGGG